>DJPH01000067.1:0-27887 GCA_002439755.1 Prevotellaceae bacterium UBA6417
TGCAGTTCTATTTGGACACTTCGTCATCTGTTTCACTGAAATCAATGATGTCGCCCGAACGTATCGTGTCTTCGGCAGCAGCCTCGTCTGTCGTTTCTTCTTTTTTCACTTCCATGGCCATCAACCGGCGCACTTTGCGAAAATGTATGGCCGACAGCATTTCTTCTATACCATATATAATACTCGTCACGCCTACTATGGTATAAAACACGGCCAGCACCTCTTTGGGATATACAATTACAAAAATGCCCGATAATGTTATCAGCAGCGGCGCAATGTAGAAAAACACCCCTACATGCACATGGTGCCTTATTTTCAGCATATTCACTATCTGTGAGACTCCGGCCAGCACAAGAAACACGGCCAGCACGTAAAGCATGTATTCGACCAACCGGTCAGAAAAGGCCACGAGCAGCAGTCCAAACATGAAACTGCCCGTTCCAACTATCGGGAAAAACGGACGCATGGCAGTATCGGTCATACGCATCTTGAAGTATGCAATAACCGACACCAGCCCGGGTATCAGGAACAGCACTCCGACAATGGCAACGAGCCACGATGTCGTCTTGTCGGGAAATGCCACCAGCAAGGCTCCTACTCCCATTGCACACAAAGCCCTGAATGTAAGCGAACGTACATATTTCATAACAACTCTCTGTTTTCCGAATTAATTCGATGACGAAATTACACTTAATTTTCCACATAACCAAACATTTCGCCCCTGTCAGCATTCATTTTGTCGTAACTTTGCAGGCTGTAAATCCTCTTAACATGATACGTCTATATCTTACACGCCATGGCGAGACCCTCGAAAACGCGTCCGGAACCCTTCAGGGACATCTGCCGGGCCACCTCAGTCCGAAAGGAATCGAACAGGCGAATGCCTTGAGCGCCCAACTGGCCGACACACACTTTGATGCCGTCATTTCCAGCCCTTTGCAACGGGCTCTCGACACAGCACGTATTCTCAACGAGCCCCACGGATTGGATATTGTCACAACCCCATTGCTCAGCGAACGCGACTGGGGCTCGTTTACCGGCATGAAAGTTGCCGACATCCGCACAAGCCCCGACAACTTTCCTCCTGATGTTGAAAGTCCGTCAAGCCTGCAACTCCGTGCCCGAAACTTCTTGAAATTCCTGCTTGACCACTTCGACGGCAAAACGGTACTTGCCGTAGGTCACGGCTACTTCGACCGATGCATAGCCGCAGAAATCTGTCACAAGACTCCGCGCGATATACCACATTGGGGAAACACGGAAACAAGGACTTTTATTGTAAGTCATCAAACCTCTTCGTCTGCATCGTTTGCCGATGACGAGGCCAGTGCCGACTGACGCCTCAAAATCTCCGCACTACGTATCGGCTTCCTCTGCTGCCATCTTTTGCAATATGTCCATTGCCTCGGCAACCGATGGCACACCCTTGACCGTGACACGGCGCTTGCCGTTGGTTTCCGACAGACTGCAACGGCGGAAGTTGTGCTTCACATAGCCAAGAACACGCCCGAAAGTAGAACTCCTGTAGTAGGCACTTTCAAGATTGGATACAAAATATAGTGTCATGCTTCCGTTTTTAAGCAATATGCGCTCCATACCCAGGCTGCGCCCTATGCGCCGCAGTCGCACTACGTACAACAAGTCGACACTCTCCTTGGGCAACGGTCCGAAACGGTCTTCCATTTTACGACGAAACGCTTCAATCTCATCGTCCGACTTCAAGCCGTCCAATTCACGGTAGCATGCCATGCGTTCGCTGCTGCCCGGAATGTATTCCTCGGGCAGGAACAAAGGCAAATCGCTGTCAAGAGCGCAATCCTCCACAAACAGTTCTCCTTTCAATTCGGTATTTCCTTTCATTTCAGATGCATACAAATCGGAAAACTCGTCATTTTTCAACTCCGTAACAGCTTCCGACAGGATTTTCTGGTAAGTCTCGTAACCCAAATCGGCTATGAAACCGCTTTGCTCGGCTCCGAGCAGATTGCCGGCACCTCGGATATCCAGATCCTGCATGGCAATCTGAATGCCGCTCCCAAGTTCGCTGAAATTCTCAATGGCTTCCAGTCGCCGCCGTCCGTCGGCAGTAAGCGACGAAAGCGGAGGAGCCAGCAAATAACAAAACGCCTTGCGGTTTCCGCGCCCCACCCTGCCACGCATCTGGTGCAAGTCACTCAAGCCAAAGTTCTGTGCATTGTCTACAATGATAGTGTTGGCATTGGGTATGTCAATGCCATTCTCGACAATCGTTGTCGATAGAAGTACATCGTAATCATAATTGACAAAATCCATAATGACTTTTTCGAGCTTCTCAGGCGGCATCTGTCCGTGCCCTATGGCCACCCTCGCGTCAGGGACATGTTTATGAATCAGGTTTTCCAATTCGGGAAGCTTCGCTATGCGGTTGCACACTATGAACACCTGTCCGTTGCGGCTCATTTCGAAATTGATGGCATCGGCTATCACTTCATGACCGAAGCGGTGTATTTCCGTTCTTATCGGGTAACGGTTGGGAGGAGGAGTCTGCAACACCGAAAGGTCGCGCGCACCCATCAGGGAGAACTGCAATGTGCGCGGAATGGGCGTTGCCGTGAGCGTAAGCGTATCCACATTCACCCTGAGTTGCCGCAAGCGTTCTTTTGTGGCCACGCCGAACTTCTGTTCTTCGTCCACTATCAAAAGACCGAGATCCTTAAAGCGGATGGTTTTGCCCAAAAGCTTGTGAGTTCCGATGACAATCTCGGTTTTTCCCGTTGCAAGCCCTTCCTTGACCGCCCGCACCTTCTCGGCCGAACGCGCCCGCGTGAGGTAGTCGACGGTTACGGGAAAGTTTTTCAAACGTTCGCTGAAAGTCCTATAGTGCTGATAGGCCAAAACGGTTGTCGGTACGAGCACAGCCACCTGTTTGCCGTCAGTGGCAGCCTTGAAAGCGGCACGCACGGCTATTTCCGTTTTACCAAAGCCCACATCGCCACACACAAGGCGATCCATCGGGCGCACACTTTCCATGTCTTTCTTCACCTCTTGTGTGACACGCAGCTGATCGGGCGTATCTTCGTAGGCAAAGCCGGCCTCCAGCTCATGCTGCATATAGCCGTCTGCACTGAAAGCAAAACCTTTTTCGTGCTGACGCTCGCTATACAGGCGTATCAGGTCGCGGGCGATATCTTTAATATGCTTCTTTGTTCGGTCCTTGAGCTTTTCCCAGGCTCCTGTCCCCAGCTTGCTCAACTTAGGGGGCAGTCCGTCTTTTCCTTTGTATTTGCTTACCTTATTAAGAGCATGTATCGGAACGTAAACTATGTCGTTGTTCTGATAGACGAGCTTCATCATTTCCTGCTCGGTCGCGCCCTGCGTCACCCTGACAAGCCCGGCAAAACGTCCTATCCCGTGATCGACGTGAACAACATAGTCGCCGGGTTCAAACTGATTCAGCTCTTTCAGTGAAAGCGCCACTTTCCCGTTGCGCGCCTTATCGCTTTTGAGCGAATATTTATGAAAACGGTCGAAAATCTGATGGTCGGTATAGATACAGGCTTTCAAATCGTCGTCGCAGAATCCGCCATGCAACGTGCGCTCAACGGCAGTAAAGCCAATTGCAGGGTTGAGTTCTTTAAATATGTCCTTGAGCCGTTCGTTCTGCTTCATGCTGTCGGCCAGGATATACACTTTATATCCCGACCGGATATTTTCGGCAAACGATTCGGCCAGCAATTCAAAGTTTTTATGAAACAATGGCTGCGCTTTGGTATGGAAAACGACCGACGGTTCTTTCGCTTTGTCGGGACGATGTGCCAGCAGCACTTGACTGAAACGCGATATTTCTTTCATAAAAGCCGCACCGTCTTGCAACATCTGCTCCTTATCCAGAATATCATTTTCCATGCGCCCGTTGTCATCGTCAAGCGTTTCCTCATGCTCAATGCGTGCCTGTTCCGAATAGCCCTGTTCATAAATACGGCCTATGCTTTCACTCACATAAACCAGACTTTTCGCGATAACCAGCGTATCATCGGGCATAAAGCGCGTAAAGGATACGCGCCGTCCGGCTTCTTCTTCCATCTGAGGCACTATGCTGACGCTTTCTTTCTTTTCGTCCGACAACTGGGTCTCGATGTTGAAAGTCCGTATGCTGTCAACCTCGTCACCGAAAAAGTCGATGCGGTAAGGCAGCTCGCAAGCATACGAAAAGACATCTACAATACTTCCGCGAAGTGCGAAGTCGCCGGGTTCGTAAACGTAGTCTACCCTGCGGAATCCCAGCTCGGCCAATCTGCGTCCGAGTTCTGAGACATTTATAGAGTCGCCACACTTCACATCGACTGTTTGCGAGGTCAGGTGAGCCTCTGTCGCCACTTTCACCGCCAAGGCATCGGGATAGGTCACCACTATCGGTGCACTTGCCTTTGACGCCAGCCGGCTCATGGCTTCCGTGCGCAATATTTCATTGCCTGCATCGCGCTGGGCATACTTAACGGCTCTGCGATAAGGCGAAGGAAAAAACAATACATCGGCATCACCGCCAATCTGTACAAGATCGTGATAAAAATAGCCGGCCTCCTCTTCATCGTTCATGATGACAAGCATGGGACGTCTACGTTCCTTTTCGCTTCCATGCGACAACGATGCCACAACGAGCGAAGCTGCCGAACCTTGCAGGCCTTCGGCATAGATGGTCTTGCAATTCGCTTCGTCAAGCTGTTTCGCCAAAGCCCTGCAACGCGGATGTCTGGAATATGCTTCTACAAGTTTTTCAAGTTGCATGCTGCCTGTCGTTTTTTAGTTCAACACGCCATCGCGCTGCCGGCCTTCCATGTCGAGATCATAGGGATGCGGACGACTGATGCTGCCCACATATGTGCGTCCGAAGCCATCTGTCACTTTCACCGTAACAGGAAGTATAGCCGTCCGGGTTTTGGCACGGAAAAGATGCCCGGTGCGCCCCGTAGCACTTCCTTCGCCATATTTTCCCTTGGCTGTAAACTGGGCATAGTCGTAGGCCAGCGTATGATAAGGGTCTTCGCCCGTCACACGCTCCGCTTCAAGAGGCTTGCCCCCTTCGGTGATTTGTATTTTCCAGTCAGTGTCATACGAATACACATTGACCAGCACCACATTGTCGTCGTATGTGGCATAATCCGTGCGCTTGGTATAACGCTGCAACATCCGGCGCAACGATGCATCCGTTTCGTAACGGCGTTTCACGGTATTCATGTCGTATATACGCATCTGCCGGTCCACATTGCTGCCCGTCATGGCGCGGTAGGTCCATTTGAGTTTCTTTCCCTTTACCTGCCACACCGAATAGCCGCCCGGCGCACCGTCCTTGCAGATGTGCTTTCCGGTCAGAAAACCCGTATTCCACCACGTTGCACATACAGCGGCTATATTGTGCTCAGTCACGTTGGGAAAAGCCTCGGGATGTGCCGTATAGTTAATGTGAGTGTGCCCGCTCACTATGTGAACTTCTTTAAAATCCTTGAACATGGCACACAGGCGTTCCGACGTGCCGTTTTTCAGATTGGCCTTGGCAGCATAGGTCCGGAGATCTAGTTTCCATACAGGGATATGCAGTGCAATGACAAGCGGGCAACTCTTGTCGGCAACCAGCGACAAGTCCTTTTCAAGCCAGCGCAATTGCTCGTCTGTGACAAGACCGTCGTAGTTGCGGCTGCCGGCAACACCTGTCTTGTATTTCGCGCCTTCTTCACGCTCATTCTTATAATAGATGTCATCGAGAACCACATAATGCACTTTGCCGAGGTTGAACGAATAGTAATTGGGAGCCATCAGGCGTCTCCAAGGAGCGGAACACAGGAAATCCGTGGCCTCACCGTCCGACACAGAAGGGTCGTTGTCGTGATTGCCCATGACGGGCCACATGGTCATGCTGTAACGCTGCTCGCGGCAAGTATTCAGAAAGTCTGGAAGTGCATATCGGTTGGCAAACCAATAATTGTCCCACGACAGGTCTCCCAACAACAGGGAATGGATCATACTTTTGCCGGCATTCTCACGCTCACGGTCAAGAGCCGACGTGAAACCGCGGAACTGTTCCACATCACGCGCCCTGTCGGCCAGATGCGTGTCGGCACCGATAATCATCACATAGTTGTCGCTCCCCTTGCGACGCACCAGCCTGAAATCGCGGATCTCTGTCACCGACTTGTCGGAACTTCCGAGCGCTGCCCAAAAACGCGGACGGAAGCCATCGGCCACTTCGGGTTCATAGCCCCGCGGCAATGTATAGAAAACGTATCCGTTGCGTTTGTCCGACTGTAGGGAATAATAGCCATTCCGATCGGTCAGGACTGTAGAATCACCGTCACTCACGGCAACATGAGCCACCCCTTTTCCGTTGCACACGATACGGCCTTTGACATTCTGCCCCATCGCAGCAACACTTTCCGTCATCAGGAGTACGGACAACAGCAGGAATGTGCACCAATTGTTTTTCGTCATGATTTTCATATGAGCCTTTATCTTTTTCAGCAGGCAAAAGTAGGCAATCCGC
Organism: Prevotellaceae bacterium UBA6417; assembly: GCA_002439755.1. Lineage (GTDB taxonomy): Bacteria > Bacteroidota > Bacteroidia > Bacteroidales > Bacteroidaceae > UBA6382. Next base: position 6,515 of record DJPH01000067.1, read on the forward strand.
CCGTAACGGGCAAATTTTTCACCGACATTCGGCAAAGACGTGGGCTGACAATCCAAAAGGCAACGCAGTCTTTTCGGACGGGAAGGCTGAAAATCGAAACGGCAAAGCGAAACTGCCGATGTGCCGTAAACGGAAAAACAAAAAGAGTACGTTCAAATGATACGAATATTCGCAATATTCGCTACCTTTGCAAAGAGTGTTACCACATAAACATTTTAAGCCATGACTGAAGCTGAAAGTATCATCATCATTCCCACTTACAACGAAAAGGAAAACATCGCACAGATTATCCGTGCCATCTTCGATCTGCATGGCCGGTTCGACATTCTGGTTATTGATGACGGAAGCCCGGACGGAACGGCGGCAATCGTGAAAGGACTGATGGAGCAAGAGCCCTACAAAGGACATTTGTTCATCATGGAGCGTAGCGGCAAGCTGGGTCTCGGAACCGCCTATATCGAAGGCTTCAAATGGGCACTTGCAAGGCCGCAATATGAATATATCTTCGAGATGGATGCCGATTTCAGCCACGACCCCAAGGACGTTCCGCGGCTGCTCGCGGCCTGCAAGGAGCACGGAGCCGACCTGGCCATCGGTTCGCGCTATATCAGCGGAGTCAATGTGGTCAACTGGCCCATGAGCCGCGTCCTGATGAGCTACTTCGCCTCAAAATACGTGAAGTTTGTGACGGGAATACCCGTACACGACACAACAGCCGGCTTCAAATGCTATCGCAGACGTGTGCTTCAGGCTATTCCGCTGAACGAAATCCGCTTCAAAGGGTATGCTTTTCAAATTGAAATGAAATTTACGACCTATCTGCTGGGATTCAAAATAGAAGAAGTGCCTGTCATTTTCGTCAACCGCAAGTACGGCACGAGCAAGATGAGCGGCAGCATTTTTAGCGAAGCCATGTGGGGAGTCATCCGTCTGAAGTGGGATGCCATCACAGGGAAGATAAAAGCAAGGCAGGTATGACAACCTCCTTTATCAACGCATTTATAGTCAATGAAGGACAGACAGAAAAAGGCGATGTCCTGATTGACGGCGACAGAATAGCTGCCATCGGCCCGGCAGGAAGCCTTGCCGGAAAAGCCGACAAGGAGACCGATGCCACCGGCCGCTATCTGATGCCGGGCGTAATCGACGAACATGTGCACTTCCGCGAACCGGGACTAACCTACAAGGCCGACATATCGACCGAAAGTGCTGCAGCGGCAGCCGGCGGAGTGACCACCTACTTTGACATGCCCAACACCTTGCCGCCCACAACAACGCCGGAAGCATGGGAAACCAAGATGGAAACGGCACATGCAAAGAGCATCGTCAACTATGCGTTTTTTTATGGAGCCGACAACACGAATGCCGACACTTTTGCCGACCTCGACATGAGCCACACGCCGGGCATCAAACTCTTCATGGGGGCATCGACGGGGGGCATGCTCGTCGACAACGAAGAAGCTCTTAAAGATATATTCAGAAAATCGCCCCTGCCCATCATGACGCACTGCGAGGACACGGGTATCATCCGCGCTAACACTGCAAGGATACAAGCCGAATGGGGCAAGGACGCACCCATAGAACTGCACCCGAAAGTGCGTTCGGAAGCCTGTTGCGTGGAATCGACCCGCAAGGCCATCCGGCTGGCAACCGAGACAGGTGCACGGCTGCACATTGCCCATGTATCGACAGCCGCCGAACTCGAACTCATAGCCCATGCCGGCACACGCATAACGGGCGAAGCCTGCCTGAGCCACCTGCTGTTTTGCGACAGCGACTACCAACGTTTGGGCGCGCGCATCAAATGCAATCCGGCAGTCAAGACACGTCGGGATCGCGATGCTCTGCGCCGCGCGCTGACCGATGGAAGCATCCTGACGGTGGCAACCGATCACGCACCTCATCTGCTACGTGAAAAACAAGGCGGATGCCTTATGGCCGCCTCGGGCATGCCGATGATACAATTCTCGTTGCCGGCCATGCTCACGCTGAGCGACGAGGGCATATTGCCCATAGAACGCGTAGTGGAACTGATGTGTCATGCACCGGCCAGGCTTTTCGGACTGATCGGAAGAGGGTTCATTCGCACGGGCTACAAGGCCGACCTTGTATTGCTCCGACGAAAACGGCACATAGTGACCGACAACGATGTGGTGAGCAAATGCAAATGGACACCGTTGGAAGGCTTTGCGCTCGGATGGGCTGTGGAAACCACCCTGTGCAACGGAAAAACCGCTTATAGCCATGACAAGGTATTCACCGACACACGCGGTGAAGCCGTAACCTTTTCACACCATGGTTGAAACCGTCAGATACAGTATAGAAGAGGTAAAGCCGTTTATCAACTGGCTTTACTTCTTCCATGCATGGCAACTGCCTACAAAATACGGCTCACTGGCTTATGTTCACAACTGTAGCAGTTGCAAAGCACAATGGCTCGGACAGTTTGATGACGAAGAAAAACCACGGGCACTCGAAGCACAAAAGCTCTATGACGATGCCTGCCTGCAATTGCAGGATTTCGATAAAAGCCACAGCACATGGGCACGCATAGCCCTGCTTGAAGCGCAAAGCGACAACGATGACATCATCGTATATAAGGATTCAGGTGAAAGCGTACGCCTGCCCATGTTGCGCCAACAGCACGAAACAGCTCAAGGAAAGCCCAACCTTTCACTGGCCGACTTCATCGTTCCCCGACAGTTGGGCAGAAAAGACCGCATAGGAATCTTTGCCACCACCGTAGAACGGGAAATGGAAAATCCTTGTACCGAAGACCCTTATCGCAAGATGTTGGCACAAACGCTTTGTGACCGTCTGGCCGAAGCCACAGCCGAAAAGCTGCACGCCGATGTCAGGAAAAAAATATGGGGATATGCTCCCGATGAAAACCTCTCACCGCAGGAAATGTTCCAATGCCGCTACACCGGCATACGCCCCGCAGTGGGCTACCCCTCACTCCCCGACCAGAGCATCAATTTCCTGCTTGACCAATTGGCCGGCTTTGAAAAAATCGGCATAAGACTGACAGAAAGCGGTGCCATGCAGCCCCACGGCAGCGTAAGCGGACTCATGATGGCTCACCCCAAAGCCTCTTATTTCTCCATCGGAAAAATAGACAACGAACAACTGGCAGATTATGCCGGCCGACGGGGAATTGACATTGAAAAAGCCCGGAAATTCTTAACAGCCAATTTGTAAACGACATGATGCTTAGAATCTTCATACTGCTGCTCATCCTCATTATTGTGCCACCCATTTATTTGGATCGCACCTTTATGCGCCGGCGCAAAAGAAGGCTTTTGCGGTTGCTCCTATTCCTGCCAAACGCACTGATGCTCGTGGCCGCCGTCATACTGGCCTTGTTTGAGACATATACACCCGACAACGCCAACGCCACCAACCTGTTTCTCACTCTGTTTACAGGCTATATTGTCAGCGAAGCCCTGCTGACCGTCTTTCTGGCCATAGGACACCGGTTCAAGCAGCATTCGGCATGGCGAAAGACGCTGTATACATTGGGCATCATTGCGTGCGTGGGAAATATCTACATCTTGATTGTAGGCACCACCTACGGAAAATATCACATTGAAACAAAAAAACAGACCATAACCTTTCCCGACCTTCCACAAGCCTTTGACGGCTACCGCATCGTGCAGTTGGCCGATTTGCACATAGGCTCCTATCGCGATAATCCGCAATTCATACGCCATATTGTGGAACTCGTGAAAGCACAGAAGCCCGACCTTATCGTGTTTACCGGTGACCTTGTCAACTATAACGCCGATGAACTTGATCCTCTGCTTACGGAACTGAAACAGCTGGAAGCCCCCGATGGAGTTATCAGTATCATGGGCAATCACGACTATATGCCATACATCAAGTGGGCTACAAAAAAAGAACAGTGGGACAACATCCGCAAGCTGCAACGAAACGAACGCAACATGGGATGGAACCTGTTGCTAAACGAACATGTCTTCTTGAAACGTGCCAACGACAGCATAGCGGTCATAGGCGTCGAGAACGACGGAAATCCCCCGTTTCCGCAACGCGCAGACCTCAAAAAAGCACAAAAAGGCATACCGGTTGGCACTAATGGGAAGCCCTTCTTTAAAATACTGCTCACACACGATCCGAGCCACTGGCGACGCAACGTGCTGCCTGAAACAAATATACAGCTGACCCTGTCGGGACACACACATGGAGGACAGCTCAAACTGTTTGGCTTTATCACACCAATCGCACTCATCACAAGCGAATGGGGAGGCCTCTACAGTGAAGGACAACGCAAACTGTACGTTTCGACAGGCCTCGGCGAAGCCTTGTTTACGTTCCGGTATGGCATGTGGCCGCAGATAGACGTAATCACTTTACAAAAAGGAGCATCATGATACAAATACTTTATCGCATCTACCAGCTTTGCATCGCAGCGCCGCTTATCATAATCGCCACTATAGCCACATCTGTTGTCACCTGTATCGGATGCCTGATAGGAAATGCCCACACATGGGGCTACTATCCGGGCAAATACTGGAGCATCTTCGTGTGTCGCATCTTACTGCTGCCCGTAAGAGTGGAAGGTCGCGAACTTCTCGACAAACATACCTCTTATATATTCGTTGCCAACCACCAAAGCGCCATGGATATTTTTCTAATCTATGGCTATCTTTGCCGAAACTTCAAGTGGATGATGAAAAAACAATTGCGTAAGACCCCCTTCATCGGCATAGCCTGCGAAAAAGCACATCACATATTTGTGGATCGCTCTACACCGAGCAAAATCAAAGAAACAATCGATGAAGCACGCACCACTCTGCAGCATGGAACATCGCTTGTTGTGTTTCCGGAAGGTTCGCGCACCTATACAGGACGTTTGGGGCGTTTTAAAAAAGGTGCTTACCTGCTGGCCGACGAACTTCAGCTGCCAATCGTTCCGATAACCATCATCGGCCCTTTTGAAGTGCTGCCCCGCACAAAAGGTCTCAATTTTGTAAAACGGCATACTATGCTGATGAAAATACATGCCCCCATACAGCCTCACGGAATAGGACGCACGGACATTCAAGAGCTGATGGAAAAATCACGCAGCATCATCGAACAAGGACTGCCAAAAAAATATCAAACCGGCACTTTCACATAAAACTTTGAATATCGGCAGGAAACAACGCCAAAAGAAAAATGGAGGAACAAGAATTGCAATCTTTCTCGAAAAATATTTGGCAAAAAGCTTGGAAGAACCGGCAAAATGTCGTACTTTTGCACCGTTTTTAAGACACGGTGGCTGTAGTTCAGTTGGTTAGAGCGTCAGATTGTGGTTCTGAATGTCGTGGGTTCGAGTCCCATCTGCCACCCAAGAATAATAGAGTTAGGACGTACCGATTAAGGTGCGTCCATTTTTTATAAGGTTGTGACAGTTCTGTAAGATACGCGAGATTTTCGTATTTTTGCAGAGCAAAAGTAGCAATAATGATTTATCCACATAATTTTGAACAGAAAATCGGATTCAACGATATACGCAAACAACTGAAAGGACGCTGCCTGTCTTCTTTGGGGACGGAAGAGGTCGACCGTCTGGCTTTTCAGTCAAATTGCGAAACTATAAGCAAACAACTGTCGCAGATTCACGAATTCAGAGTCATCTTGAACAGTGATGACGATTTCCCTACAGAAAATTTCCTGGATATGCGTCCTGCTCTCGTTAGAACGCAGGCCAGAGGATCATACATGGACGAAACAGATTTGTTTGCCCTTAAATCCTCATTGGTAACCATATCGTCAATCGTCGTGTACCTCCAACAGACACAGGAAACAGGAAACGAAGAAACCGGAAAAGCAAAGTTCCCCACCTTAAAGGAACTAACTGCCGATGTTGCAAGCTTTCCGCAAATTGTAGAAAGCATCGATGAAATTCTAAATAAATACGGTCACGTCAAAGATACGGCTTCGCCCGATTTAAAAAGAATCCGTAGCGAAATTGCCACTACAAAGAAAAGCATTTCAATCAATCTGTATAGTATCCTGCGCAAGGCGCAACAAGAAGGATTTGTTGAGAAAGATGTTACACCAACGTTCCGTGACGGACGTTTGGTGATTCCCATCGCACCGGGAATGAAGCGCAAAATACGGGGTATAGTACACGATGAATCGGCATCTGGAAAGACGGTCTTCATTGAGCCTGCCGAAGTCGTGGAAGCCAATAATAGAATCCGCGAACTTGAGATCGAAGAAAAACGCGCTATCATCGCCATACTCATAAAAACCACAGATTATATACGGCCTCACATCGAAGAACTGCTGCAATCGTACAAGTTTTTAGGGCATGTCGACCTGATTCGCGCAAAAGCCGTCCTTGCCGAAAGTATGGAAGCCATTGAGCCGACGATTGAGAACCGCCCCATGATGGATTGGAAAGGAGCAATTCACCCTATCCTGCAGACTTCCTTGAAGCATCACGGTAAAAAGATGATTCCATTGGACATTCGGTTGACAGACAGCGACCGAATCATATTGATTTCAGGCCCCAATGCAGGCGGCAAATCCGTCTGTCTGAAAACGGCAGGCTTACTGCAATACATGCTTCAGTGCGGACTTTCTGTTCCTATAAAGGAAAGTTCCACAATGGGCTTGTTTAAGAACCTGTTTATCGACATCGGTGACGAACAAAGCCTTGAAGACGATCTGAGCACCTATTCAAGCCACTTGTTGAACATGAAAAACATGATGAAACAAGCCGATGAACAAAGCTTGATACTAATTGACGAATTCGGCGGAGGCACAGAACCGCAAATAGGAGCCGCCATAGCCCAGGCCGTATTGGGACGTTTTGTCGGCAAGCACATATATGGAATCATTACAACCCATTACCAAAATCTGAAGTACTTTGCCGACAATCATACAGGCATTGTAAACGGAGCTATGCTCTATGATCGTCAACTGATGCAGCCTCTGTTCCAACTTCAAATAGGCCACGCCGGAAGTTCGTTTGCCATAGAAATCGCCAGAAAAATCGGATTCCCCGAAGAAGTCATAAAAGAAGCTGCTGAAACCGTGGGCTCCGACTATATTCAAAGCGACAAATACGTGCAAGACATCATGCGCGACAAGCGTTACTGGGAGAACAAGCGTTCAAGCATTCACGAACGCGAAAAACACCTGGATGAAATCATAAAACGCTACGAAAACGGCATCAGAGAATTGGAACAAAATCGCAAAAAAGTACTGTATGATGCGAAAGAACAAGCCGAGTCTTTGTTGAAAGAAAGTAATGCGCAAATAGAAAACACCATCCGCTCCATCAAAGAAGCGCAGGCAGAAAAAGAACAGACCAAGCAATTACGACAATCTCTGGATGAGTTTAAAAAGACTGTTGTACAAGCATACGATGAAACAAAAGAAGACAAAATAGCCCGCAAAATACAGCAAATCAAAGAACGGCGTCTAAGACAAGACAAGCGCAAGAGAGACAAATCAACGCCGACAAATACGACAAACGAGGTTCAGGACAAGAAACAATCTCCGCTGAAAGAAGGCATGTTCGTAAAGATTCAAGGACAAAGCGGCATAGGGCAAATTATCAAGTTGAATGATAAAACTGCCATATTGACAACGGGAACCATTCAAATGAACATCGCAACTTCTCGTTTGATTCCTACTGAAATGCCCAAGCAGCATAATTCATCACAGGCTTTCTCCTTTATAAGCAAAGAGACGCGTGATGAAATCTATGAGAAAAAGCTGAATTTTCGTCCTGAAATCGATGTTCGTGGCATGAATGGCGAAGAGGCACTCCACGCTGTCACCTATTTTGTGGACGATGCCATTTTGCTCGGCGTGGCTCGCTTGCGCATTCTTCATGGTACAGGTAGCGGCTACCTCCGCCAAGTCATACGGCAATATCTGCACTCGGTTCCAAATGTGTCGGACTGCCGCGACGAACACGTGCAATTCGGCGGCGCGGGCATCACAATCGTAGATTTGAAATAGTCTGTCAATACATTTTCGATCCGATATTTCCAACAAATATTGGTAGTCGATTGGCTTTGTGTTCGTTTTTGCGTAACTTTGCACATAAACGTGATCAATAGATATGCAACAGAAAATTATTATATTGGATTTCGGAAGCCAGACCACCCAATTGATTGGTCGCCGCGTTCGCGAACTCGACACTTTCTGCGAGATTTTACCTTATAACAAGTTTCCCAAAAATGATGAGTCGGTCATAGGCGTAATCCTAAGCGGTTCGCCTTATTCCGTTCATGACCCTGAGGCTTTCAAGGCTGATTTAGGCGATTTCGTAGGGCGTTTGCCTGTCTTGGGCATTTGCTACGGTGCCCAGTTCATCGCCCAGCAAGGCGGCGGAAAGGTCGAGAGAACCAATACGCGCGAATATGGCCGCGCCAACCTGCAGTGGCTTGACTCCGCAAATGCCCTTTTTAATGGAATTGACGCTGGCAGTCAGGTATGGATGAGCCACGGTGACACAATTACGGCTCTTCCTGACGATTGCAAGGTGATTGCAAGTACTGCCGACGTGAAGTATGCGGCCTATGCCAGCACAAAAGTTCCACTGTGGGCGGTCCAGTTTCATCCTGAAGTCTTCCACACAATACAGGGCAAGCAACTGCTCGAAAACTTCGTTGTCAATATCTGTGGCAGCCGCAAAGAATGGAGTGCCGCATCGTTTGTAGAGTCAACTGTTGCCGAATTGAAGCAACAGTTAGGCAACGACCGTGTGATACTCGGCCTTTCGGGTGGTGTCGATTCGTCAGTTTGCGCCACTTTGCTCAACAAAGCCATCGGAAAGAACCTCACCTGTATATTCGTTGACCATGGCATGCTGAGAAAGAACGAATTTACAAAAGTAATGGATGCCTACCAAGGATTGGGACTAAACGTCATAGGCGTAGATGCCAGCGAAAAATTTTTCAAAGACCTTGCAGGAATCACCGACCCGGAGCAGAAACGCAAAATTATCGGCCGTGATTTTGTAGAAGTGTTCAATGCCGAAGCCAAAAAGATTACCGATGCCAAATGGCTGGCCCAAGGAACCATCTATCCCGACCGCATCGAGAGCCTCAGCATTACCGGCATGACAATAAAGAGCCACCACAATGTCGGTGGGCTTCCCAAAGAAATGAAATTGCAATTGTGCGAGCCGCTGAAATGGCTGTTCAAGGACGAAGTGCGCCGCGTTGGCTACGAGCTGAAGATGCCCGAACGCCTCATCAAGCGCCATCCGTTTCCCGGACCTGGTCTTGCCGTGCGCATTCTCGGTGATATCACACGCGAAAAGGTGCGCATCCTGCAAGACGCCGACGATATTTACATCGAAAACATGCACAATTACATTTGCGAAGACGGTGAGCCACTCTACGACAAGGTGTGGCAGGCCGGAACGGTACTTCTGTCGACCATTCGCAGTGTTGGCGTAATGGGCGACGAGCGCACCTATGAGCACCCTGTCGCCTTGCGGGCCGTAACCAGTATGGACGCCATGACTGCCGATTGGGCGCATCTGCCATACGACTTCATGGCGAAAGTATCCAATGAGATAATCAACAAAGTCAAAGGGGTCAACCGCGTTTGTTACGACATTTCGTCCAAGCCGCCTTCGACAATCGAATGGGAATAATAGGCTTCTGACATCCTGACATACCCGCAACTTTTTGCGGATATGTCAGGAGATTGTGATTGCCGCCCCTTTGTTCCGATCCAGACAATAACAGACAAAATGTACTACGTAGAAAAGAGAATGGAAGTGGCCATGGCCCACCATTTAAAACTGAGCTATGAAAGCAAGTGCACCAATTTGCACGGCCATAATGCTGTAATCACCGTGTTTTGCAAGTCGGAAAATCTGAATGCCGATGGCATGGTTGTCGATTTCACCCGTGTAAAGGAAATCGTCAGGGATTTGCTCGATCATAAATGCGTAAACGATATTGTCGACTTCAATCCCACAGCTGAGAACCTGGCTCGCTGGTTGTGCGAAAAGATTCCGAATTGCTATAAAGTCAGTTTCCAAGAGTCCGAAAACAACATTGCGACTTATGAGAAAGACACGCCCCGTCAATGAAATCTTCTACAGCCTGCAGGGCGAAGGCCACAATGTGGGGCGTGCAGCTGTGTTTGTCCGTTTTTCGGGCTGCAACCTAAAATGTCCTTTTTGCGACACCGACCATTCTGCCTGCCGGCAGATGAGCGACGAAGAGATATTGGCCGAAGTGCGCCGCTACCCATCCGATTTTATTGTATTGACCGGAGGCGAACCCTCCTTATTTATCGATGAAGCTTTTGTTGACCTGCTACACAGGAACGGGAAGCAAGTGGCCATTGAGACAAACGGAACCATTCCCCTGCCTCACAATCTTGATTGGGTCACGGTTTCTCCCAAAGACGCATGCTGCCCAAACGCTCCACTCCGGCTCGATAGTGCAGACGAGGTAAAAGTCATTTACCAAGGAGCCGACGTCGAAAAATACCGCAACCTGATAAAGGCCGGCTTTTACTATCTGCAACCATGCGACATGCGCGACCTGCAAAAGAACAAAGAAAATCTAACCTCATGCATTGCCTATTGCGAGGCGCACCCCCACTGGAGATTATCCTTGCAGATTCATAAATTGATAGACATAAAATAAACACACCACATTCCAAATATCATGACAAAAGTATTGTTTTCAAGAATCTTATTGATTGCCTTATTGTTGCTGCCCGGCTACGCACAAGGGATGCGACTGAAATCATATCACGACATGGTGCTGCTCTATGGCGGCGGTGCCCACAGAAATTATGTTTGGGACATACAGCATGTCAATCCTTATGTGACATATACCGACCGCTCGGGAAACGAAAAGTGGATGTTCGACGCTTTTCTGATGCTTGAAATCCACGACGGCCGTGGCCTTACCTTCGCCACAGGCTACACAAAAGAACCTGCCACACAGGCCGATTGGCAGAAACTGGCCGACTATTTTCTTCAAAAAGACCAGTGCTTGGGAGCCTTGAACCTTGCAATCGAAGCTGCCAAAGGTCGCATAGGCAATCCGCCGACGAAACGCAAAATAGTGATAGGGCTGCCCGAACCTATAAAAGGGCAAAAAAACTGGGGCAATGCCGCCGGAAAACAACTTGACCTTGCCAACGACAACGATCGCATAGCTGCCTGCAAATGGTACATCGACTACGTCTGCAAAAAGTTCAAATCCATGAAATACAAGAACCTCGAACTTGCAGGATTCTACTGGATAGCCGAAGAGGCAACCAATACACGCTCTATCATTAACTGTGTGGGCAGCTATCTCAACAAGCACAAACTGTCGTTCAACTGGATTCCATGGTTCCGCTCCGATGGCTTTGACGAATGGAAAGCTCTGGGATTCAACTATGCCTATCTGCAACCCAATTATTTTTTTGACGACAAGATACCCTATTCGCGCCTGAACGAAGCTTGCAGTCTGGCCAAAGAATTTGATTTGGATATGGAAATGGAGTTTGACGAACGTATTCAAAGCGGCTGGGACTATCGTCTGGACGACTACATGAAAGCCTTTAAAGAAAACGGATGCTGGCAGACAAAACGCTTGGCCTACTATCAGGGAAGTACTGCCTTATACGACTTGTATATGTCTCAGAAGCCGGAAGACCAAGAACTTTATCACCGCTTCTGCGATTTCGTCGTAAACCATCCGGTCAAATAACATTCACACATACTTTTCAGATGAAAATCATAAGAATCGCCATTGCCTCTGTCTGCCTCATGCTGCTGCTTCCCGCCACGATGCACGCCGATTATTCCGATTGGTTTGAAAATCGCAGCCTCCGCCTCGACTACATCCTGTCGGGCGACAGCATGGAACAGAAGATAGCCCTCGACGAAATGTCGAGTCTTCCATATTGGGCAGGTAGGCGCAAAAATTTGGACGCACTGATTTTAAAAGGGAACGGACAGATTTTGGTGCGCGACGCAGCAAATGAAAAACTAATCTATGCGCAATCGTTTTCAACCCTGTTCCAGGAATGGCAGCATACCGAAGAAGCACGGCACAGCTACAAGTCTTTTGAAAACACCTTCCTGATTCCTTTTCCAAAAAAGAAGATAAAAGTGACCCTGCAGCTTTTCGACAGCCATCAAAGAGTCACTTCACGGCTGACGACGCAAATCGATCCGGCCGACATACTGATCCGCCCTTTAGACAAGGTATCTCCCCTGCCCCACAAGTTTCTGCTCAAAAACGGGAGTATGGAAAAATGCATCGACATAGCCGTTCTGGCCGAAGGCTACCGCACCGAAGAGATGGACATGTTCTATCAGGATGCCGAGCAAATGAGCAAAGCCTTATTCAGCCACGAGCCTTTTAAGAGCTTGAAAGGCAGATTCAATCTGATAGCCATCGCCTCGCCGTCGACAGACAGCGGTGTGAGCGTTCCGCACAAGAATGACTGGAAACAGACGGCACTCGGTTCGCATTTCGACACATTCTATTCGGAACGCTACCTGACCACCCTGCACATGAAACGCATGCAAGACCTGCTGACGGGCATTCCCGATGAACACATCATCATTCTGGCAAATACCGACACCTATGGCGGCGGAGGCATTTACAACCAGTATATGCTTTCGTCAATGCACCATAAGAGCTCATTACCGGTGTGCGTGCACGAATTCGGACACAGTTTCGCCGGATTGGCCGACGAATATGCCTACAGCGATGCCGAGCCCTACTATCACGCCGGCATTGAACCATGGGAACAAAACATCACGACGCTGGCCGATTTCAAGTCAAAATGGGCCGATATGGTTCCGGCCGGCACACCTATACCCACTCCCGAAAACAAATCGGTAAAAACCGACTGCCGACACATCGGCGTGTTCGAGGGTGCCGGATACCTCACAAAAGGAGTTTACCGCCCCGCGCAGGACTGCCGCATGAGGGTCAACAATGTCGAGGAGTTCTGCCCCGTATGCCGCAGGGCGATAAAACGTGTCATAGATTTCTATACCGAATAAGAAGAAATTGCAAGGCCATGGTGAAACATTTATTCTGTCTGGCAATTCTTTCAGCGGTGACGATGCTACCAGCTGCGGCGCAAAGGCACGAAATCAAGACCGACCGAATACGCACTTTGCAGGTTCTCCTCAACGGAGAATGGAATAAAAGTCCCATACTGCACCTGGGAACAAACGACTATCTGACCATTTCGTTCGATGACCTGACGCATGAATATTGCCGCTATCGCTACAAGATAGAGCCTTGCAACTTTGACTGGACACTGAACGAGGGCATTTTCGATTCCGACTACCAGAAAGGCGAGACAGGCGACCAGCCCATCGAAAACTATGAAAAAAGCCTGAACACGACAGTGCTTTACACTCACTACTCATTACGGTTTCCCAACGCGCGAACGGGGGTAAAGCTGTCCGGCAACTACCGGTTGACCATATTTGACGATGACAGTGGCGACGAAGTTGCCGTAGTCTGCTTTTCCGTGGTTGACGACAAAGTGCCGGTATCGGCAACTGCAACGACTGATACGGATATTGACAAAAACGACCATCACCAGCAAATCCGCTTCAGTGTGAATCCGCGCAATCTGCGTCTTTCAGCTCCGGCAAAGGAACTGAAAGCCATCGTTATGCAAAACAATCGCTGGGACAATGCCGTGATAGCCCCGAAGTCCGATTTCGTGACACCTTCAGAGATTCAATGGAAATATGCAAAAAACCTGATTTTCAAGGCCGGGAATGAGTATCGGAAATTTGAACTCACCAATCTGCACTACGGCACTATGGGTATAGACAAAATACGTTGGTTTGACCCCTATTACCATGCCGAACTATATGCCGGTGAAGACCGCAAAAACTATGTCTACGATGAAGACCAGGATGGAGGCTTCGTGGTGCGCACGCAAGAATATGATGATGTAGACATACAGAGCGACTATGTGTTGGTACATTTCCTGCTGAAGCGCGAACCGCTACTGCAAGGCAGCATCTACGTAGACGGAGCTTTCTGCAACAACCGGTTTCTGCCCGAATGCAAGATGGAATACAACACTGACGGTAAATATTATGAAGCCACCATTCTACTCAAACAAGGGTACTACAACTATCAATACTTATATGTGCCCGACGGAGCACAGGCGGGCGAAACTGCAATGGTGGAAGGCGACTTCTATCAGACAGAGAACAAATATTCCATTCTGATCTATTTCAGACCCGCCGGCGGCCGATATGACCAACTGGTGGGAATACGCGAATTCAGGTTCATGCCCGGTAAATAAACACAACAATACAGAAAACACATGAACATAGCAATTCTTGACGGCCATGCAATGAATCCCGGCGACCTCGATTGGAGTCTGTTCGAAAAATATGGTCGCGTAGCCGTTTACGACAGGAGCACGACCGAAGAAATAGTGCCCCGCAGCAAAGATGCCGATATCCTTGTGGTAAACAAGGTGGTCATCACCGACTATATCATGAGCCAGCTGCCACGGCTGAAAATGATTTGCGTATCAGCCACAGGCTATAACACAATTGACATAGCATCGGCACATAAGAGGAACATAGCAGTGACAAACGTTCCTGATTACAGTTCGCAATCGGTGGCTCAAATGGTATTTGCCCACCTTCTGAACATCTGCAACAGCGTGGAACATTATGCCGAGGCCAACAGACACGACGCATGGAGCACAGCCTCCGACTTCTGCTATCAAGACACGGTGTCTGTTGAGCTTGCAGGGAAAGTCATGGGCATCATTGGATTTGGAAACATAGGCAGCAAAGTGGCGCGCATAGCCCTTGCTTTCGGAATGAAAGTGCTTGCCTTCACATCGAAGCCGCAGAACCTTTTGCCCGAAGGCATTCAAAAAGCTGGCATGGAAAAGCTTTTGGAAACATCCGACGTGGTAACATTGCACTGTCCGCAAACACCAGCAACCACAAGGCTCATTGACCGCAATCGCCTGCAAATGATGAAACCCACGGCCGTGCTTATCAACACCTCACGCGGAGGCCTGGTCGATGAAGAGGCCGTAGCCAAAGCCCTCAGCAAAAAACGTCTGAAAGCTTATGCCGCAGATGTAATGTCGCAAGAACCGCCCAAAGCCGGCAACCCGCTGCTGCAAGAACCCAATGCATTCCTTACACCTCACATAGCATGGGCCACTCTCGAAGCAAGGCAACGGCTTTTCAATACATGCGCAGAAAATATCAAAGCCTTCATAGAAGGACATCCCGTTAATGTAGTATCATAGAAAGCATATGGAACTGCCCACACTCTATCAGTTTTTTGACTTCATCGGAACCTTGGCCTTTGCCATATCCGGCACACGTCTGGCCGCTGCAAAGCATTTCGACTGGTTTGGCGCCTACGTCGTTGGAGTGACAACGGCCATCGGTGGAGGAACCTTGAGAGACGTATTACTGGGTGTCACGCCTTTTTGGATGACAGCCCCCATCTATCTGATTTTTTCGGGAATAGCCCTGTTTTGGGTCGTAGTGTTTCGCAAAAACCTGGTGCGTCAGAACAACACATGGTTTCTGTTCGATGCCATAGGACTGGCCCTTTTCACCATTGCAGGCCTTGAAAAGACCCTGCAACTGGGCTTTCCCTATTGGGTAGCCGTCATGATGGGTACCATGACCGGTGCAGCCGGAGGAGTATTGCGCGATGTGCTGCTCAACGACATTCCGTTGATATTCAGGAAAGAAATATATGCCATGGCAGGCATCATCGGCGGCCTGGCATTTTGTGCGTGCGATTTAATGGGATTCAAGACCGAAATATCAGGCATCACGGGCGGCATCATCATCTTACTGATACGAATATTGGCCGTTCGCTACCACATAAGCCTGCCCATGCTGAAAGAAGAAGAGAGCATATCAGATGACGAATCAAAATAAACCGGTGCGAAGATAGAGCGAATTAAAACAAAATGTGTATTTTTGCAGTTCCAAAAGGTCCCGTAGCTTAGCTGAATAGAGCGTCAGATTCCGGTTCTGAAGGTCTTGGGTTTGAATCCCAACGGGATCACAACCGTAAAAGGAACACTCCAAAAGTGTTCCTTTTTTATTAGCTCAGCCATGCGGCAGCTCAAAGAAATTAATCACAAAGTCAAAATAAAGACAGACAGACATGTTCATGGCTCGTTTTTTTATTATTTTTGTGGTTAGAATAGATAGAAACCAACAGGTAATGATAAAAAAACATCATATTCTCTATGGCTTGATAGCCGGATCGCTTTTACTGCTGAACGGCTGTCATCAAAAAGAAGCAAAAGAACAAAGCAGCCGAAAGCCTCCGATATTTCCGGATTATGTAAACGTAAGCATACCATCCAATCTGTCTCCCGTCAATTTCCGCATAGACGGTGCAAAAAGAATAAAAGCGGCATTTTCCATCTCGAAAGAATTGCTGATGGAAGTTTCGGGAGACGACCATATAGAAATTCCCATCGACAGATGGCGCGATATGCTGGCCAGGCATAAAGGGCAAGACATATCCGTTGCCGTTTCAGCTTGGACACGGGAAAAACCGGATGGAATTTCGTATGCTCCGTTTTCCATACATATCGATACAAATCCGATAGATAGCTTTGTAGCTTACCGATTGATACCTCCCGGATATGAGGAATGGAACAAGATGGGCATTTATGAACGCGATCTGACCAGCTTCGAACAGACACCGATTGTCGTAAACAGCCAGAACAACCACGGTTGCGTCAATTGTCATTCCTTTGCCGGCTATCAACCCGGACGCATGATGTTTCACGCACGCGGCCGCGGGGGCGGCACTGTGATAACAAACGGCAAAGACTTGAAGAAAGTGGATTTCGCATCGATGGGGCCGATGAAAAGCGGCACCTATCCCATGTGGCATCCTTCGGGAAACTATATTGCACTGTCTTCAAACGTGACACGTCAATCCTTTTACACGCATTGTCTCGACAAGATAGAAGTCTATGATTTATCGTCAGATATGATCGTCTACGATGTAAGAAAAAATGATGTACTGGCAGACAGCCGTTTTAACGATTCCATCAATTGGGAAACATTCCCGGCTTTTTCTCCGGATGGCAAATGGCTCTATTTCTGCACGGCCAAAGCAGTCAGAATGCCCACACAAGTCAAATCGTTGCACTATTCGCTGGTGCGCGTTCCATTTAACGAGGCAGACGGCTCATTGGGCGCACCTGTCGATACCGTTTACAGCTCCTGGAAGCAAGGCGGAAGTGTTTCTTTTCCACGCATATCACCAGACGGTAAATATCTGCTCTTTACATGGTCTGATTGCGCCACATTCCCTATCCAACACAAAGAGGCCGATTTGAAACTGATTGATCTGACAACAGGAACGGTATCTGATGCAACAGAATTGAACAGCCCTGAAACCGACAGTTATCACTCGTGGAGTCACGATGGCAAGTGGTTGGTTTTTTCAAGCAGACGGATAGACGGACGTTACACCCGTCTCTTTATCGCTCCATTCCGAAACGGGAAATTCGGCAAGCCGTTTTTATTGCCGCAAAAGAATCCGAATATATACGATAAATTGCTTGATTCGTATAATATACCGGAATTTGTACGTGGAAAGGTTGAAATTTCGAAAGATAAATTGGCAGAACTATTTAAAGTCGAATAATCATGACAAAGAGAGCTTGTATAGTTTATTTCCTGCTGCTGGCACTACTCACAGTAATATATACAGTGTTTCTTCCCGAGACCTTGCGGCAGATGGAAGGCACGTCCTTTTTTACTTCCGACCCGGATTTCTTCAAGGAAAAGTTGGCAGAAGCTCCCGGTCTTACAGCATGGTTGAGTAATTTTTTGCTTCAATTTTACCGTTGGCCATTAGCCGGCATGCTTGCCGACGCCTTGATTCTCACGTCAATCGCAGCCTTGTGCGGCCTCATACCTTCTTCGCTTGAATGTAAAGGCTTTCCCGAATTGAGCGTACTTGTTCCAATTGCCATCTTGCTGCTTGCTCCCTGGAACATAAAGTTTCATTTGGAAGTTCTCTTCTTCTACAGCGGAATAGTATGCGGACTACAACTGAAACCATTGTGGACTAAACTAATCTTTCTGCTGTTGTGGCCGATAGCAGGCTTTTTCCTGACCGGCTTCGTCTTGCTGTTATTGTCCATTGTGGTAGTAACGGGATATGGTTTCTATAAACAGCGAAGCATTGCATTGCCGATTGCCGGTATAGCAAGCATCTGCATTGCAATAGCAACAGTATATGCTTCAAATGAATGGCTGGGCTTTATACCTTTTGAAAAGCGTTTTCTGTATATCCCTGAACAGATAAGCAGTATCTGGCTTTTCATACTTATCTTTGCCGGCTCTGTAATGTTGATGATGATTCCCGATAACGGCAAAAAGCGATGGACTCACCTAACCTCACTTTCCTTGTCGTGCGCATGCATAATCGGCGGTGTCGTTTATGGAGCAACCAACAGCGAGGCAAGAAGCGTAGAAAAATATTACTTCATGACATCATTAGCCGATAAGAAAGACTGGTCATCATTGTTGAGTGCCATACCACGCGAAGAAACCCTACAAAACAAAATGGCTCTGCGGTTTGCTCTTTTGGCCGAAGCCGGATTGGGTACCTATGCCGACAATGTATTCAACTACCCTATTGCAACCACCGAAGACTTGCTGTACCGACATGAGGTAAACCGTAACAGTTGCATATTCAACCGGCTGTTTTATGACAACCTGGGGATTTATGACGAAGCCATGCGCATGTCGTTCGAATTTGGAGTAATGACACCCGAAGGCATCTGTTTCAACTCCTTGCGCCAGATGATTCACTATTCCATACTGCTGGGTGACTATAAGGTTGCTGAGAAATACCTAAAAATTTTGTCGAAGTCTACATTTCACAGCGCATGGATTGAAAACGAACGAAAATTCCTGCAACAGCAACAGCAAAAAGGCATAAAAAAGAAACCTGTTCTGGCCGATACATTCGTAAACGTTTATGCCATGAATTCAGAAATGGTACGGCAACTTCAGGTCATGCCTGAAAACCGCAAAGTACTTGACTATTTGCTCACAGGATTACTCATGCAACGCGACCTGCAAAAATTCGCCATCATCATGCGAGGTTTCCCCATTTATAAGAATCAGACTTTGCCAGGAACCTACGCACAGGCATGTTCCATGCTTGCCAATTCGCCCGAGTTCAACATGCACCGGCAGTTTAAATACTCTACAGACATAGACAAACAGTTCATGGAATTTTATCGCCAAAGCCGTCAAGATAAAAATGCTGCCTCCATGGCTCAATACATGGGTTCATATTGGTATTACTACTTTTATACAGAGCCGGAAAACCAAGATGGGCAGGCCGATGGCAATCGGCAAGTGAACTGAAGCAGAAAGCGACATATTTGCCGACATGCGATTCACCATGCTACTGTGGCTGTTATTGAATGCAGCATTTGCCTGTGCGCAACAATCCTTTACCGTAGCAGAACTGAATGCGGAAAATCTTTTCGATTGCCAACATGATGAAGGCAAAAACGACAAAGACTTCCTACCCGAAGGAGGACGGAAATGGACACCGCTCCGACTGAAAGAAAAACTCCGCAACATTTCAAAGACACTCATGTCTATGGGCAATATGGCTCCACCCGACATAATAGCACTCATCGAGGTTGAAAACGACTCCGTCTTGAAAAAGCTGACACGCCACACGCTTTTGCGCAAAGCACGCTATCAGTATATCTTGGCAGAAGGAAATGATCCACGCGGCATAGACGTAGCCTTGCTCTATATGCCCGAAACTTTCAAACTGATTTCACACAAAGCAATAAAGCCTATTGGCAAAGACCGACAGCCAATTGCAACACGCAGCATTCTTCACACAAAAGGGCGCATCATCACAGGCGATACGCTGCATCTATTTGTATGCCATCTGTCAAGCAAGCTGAGAGGACGCCAAGCTATGCACCACAGAATGAGCGAAGCCCGTTGCTTGCGGCAAGCCGTTGACAGTCTGCAAACCAATGGAGCAAAACACATCATTATCATCGGAGATTTCAACGACACCCCTTTATCCCCCGTCATGACAAGCGCATTAGCCGTAGAACAAAAAAACTATAAGCAACAGACTACAGCCGACAAACTCTATAATCTGGCAGAAAGAATGCCAATCAGCGCACGCAATCGCTTCGGAGGCACATACAAATATGATGGCAAATGGGAAATGCTCGACCATTGCATTGTCACTGGCAAATTGCTGGATGCAACATCAGACTTCTTCACCTCATACGACAGGTTTCAAGTTTGGTCTCCCGATTTTCTCCTTGAAAAAGATCCCGAAGACCTTGGCCTGCGTCCACGCCGCACATACACAGGCTATCGCTATCAAGGAGGCTACAGCGACCACCTTCCAATTGTCGCTCGTTTCAGTATCAAATGGAAATGGTAGAACTTGGAAAAGATATTATCAAGATATATTGCTGTCCGCTAAAACTTTAGGTTAACTAAAAAATTAGAGCTGATACCATTTGCAGGAATAAGCTCTTTGTGGTTACTTTGCTTTCGTCAAATAATCAAAAAGCACCTTGTCGGACGCCAATGCACGTCGGCCTGAAAAGTTCTTCGAAGAGGTTTACCGGAATCTGTATGAGACCAACAAAGACAAACTTATCTCGGACAGTCGATGCAATGGCACTGAATCCTGGATCAAACGGCTCAGAATCATAGATTCGACCACCATCACACTGTTTTCCAACGCCATTTTCAAGGGTGCCGGCCGTCATCCCAAGATCGGGAAAAAGAAGGGCGGGATTAAGGTCCACTCTGTCATTCATGCCAACGAGGGTGTCCCTTGCGATGTGCAGTTCACCTCCGCTGCCACCAATGATTCCTTTATGCTCGCTCCGGGCCACTATGAACACGGTGAGATTGTCGCCATGGACCGTGCCTATATCAATTACGCCAAGTTTGAGGAACTTACGGACAGGGACGTGGTGTATGTCACCAAGATGAAGAAGAATCTCAATTATGAAACATTGGAACAATACATCTAAATCCGTCTGAGAACTTTCAACAGAACAGGTGACAACATCATCATCGCCAGCACAAGCACCCACAAATTGCCAGTAAATGGATTGTAGGCGGTAAGAACTTCTGTGACGGTACTGCCTCCGGCAATTCCGACGACAGACTCGAAGGCTACTGTCAATAACGCCCAGCAGATGCCCATTATCAGGCAGTCTTTCAGGCTACAGCCCTTTGCCAAGCGAGGAAGCACAAGCCATGTCTCCAGAAAAATGAATATGCTCAGCAATATCCCGCTCACGGGCAGTGCCGTTTCTTCTCCGACAAGCCTGACCAGTACATATTCACGCAATC
>DJPH01000067.1:27951-28342 GCA_002439755.1 Prevotellaceae bacterium UBA6417
GCCACGGGGATGAAGCATATCCAAACGATAAATGATTTCAAGAGCCGCATAATTTCCGGTATGAGGATAAGCTGCCACAAAATTAGCATTTTATTGCTGTCCGCTAAAACTTTTGGCTGACTAAAAAATAGTAGAATGTATGCGGTGATTATGCGCTTCGACTCATTGCGTGAAATAGAGGCATCCATGCTTGCAGAAGTCCGCAAGCTGCACCATGTGGGCATTATGACAGTTCCCAGACGCAGCACCTTGTCGGGAGCCTTTGTACGTATTTCGGGTCTATTCCTTTTGTCATTGCCGTCATGCGTTTTGTGGATAGAAGCTATCCCAGTTCAATGTGTCTGTTGTGTTCTCTATTGGCAGTTTGGAATAAAGCCAGTTGCTGCCATCC
>DJPH01000036.1 GCA_002439755.1 Prevotellaceae bacterium UBA6417
GCCGAGATACACACGTGCTTCGGCCGAGACACGCATGCACTCCGGACGAGATACGCATGTGCTTCGGCCGGAGCACGTCGCAAAATCAAGGCTTTGAGACATCAGGCTTGAGGCTTCCCAAAGACCGAAGCCGCACCATCAGGCAGCAGAAGCACCACACCAAGACCCGCAAAAAGGCAGAATGCAGCCGATTTGCAGTATACACAATAATTTTGTATCTTTGGCATCTGAATATAAAACATCTATCACATGAGCATCAAATATGACATACGCTCCATTCACAACTCTGAAGGCAAGGGCGAAGAACGCAAGTATGTAGGCATCACAGACCACAGCCCCATGACCGCCGATCAGCTGGCCGGCTATATACAAGGCCGCTGCTCGCTGACCAAGGGCGACGTGAAAGCAGCCCTCTCTGCCTTGCGCGACTGCCTGGTATGCGAACTGACGAGCGGCAACAGGTTCTACATTCCCGAGATAGGTTACTTTTCCCTTGCCGTAGAAGCCCAAATGCCCGAAGGCCTCACCATAGAACAGGTGAAGGGCAACCATGTGCAGGTAAGCGGCATAAAGTTTCGGCCCGAAGCCTCACTCCTGCGCGAAATGAAACACGCAACCAGCTTTGAGCGCGACAACACCCCGCACCGCTCGAAGGCCTATACCGAAGCTGAACTGCTGGAAAAGATACACACCTACCTCTCCACCCACCGGAGCCTGACGCGGCGCACCATGGAGACAGAGTTCGGGCTCCTTGGAAGCACAGCCCGCAAATGGCTGAAACATTTCACCGACACCGGCGTCCTCAAGAAAGAAGGCCCGCGCAACTCGCCCGTATATCTGCCGGCCTGAAGCCGCGGATGCGGACAGACAGGCATTTAGGAGCAGCACAGTGTTGCTCCTTTCAGCGAATTGAGCTATCTTTGCAGTCAAATAAGGTAACACGCAAAACAAATGGAAAAACAACTATTCAGCAATGAGCCGTACAAAGTGGCCGACATAGGGCTCGCCGAGTTCGGACGGCAGGAAATACGCATCGCCGAACACGAAATGCCGGGACTCATGGCCCTCCGAGAGAAATATGCCGGCACACAGCCCCTGAAAGGCGCACGCATCATGGGCTCACTGCACATGACCATACAGACAGCCGTGCTGATCAGAACCCTCGTGACACTTGGTGCAGAGGTAAGATGGAGCTCATGCAACATCTATTCCACCCAAGACCATGCCGCAGCAGCCATAGCCGCACAAGGCATCCCCGTATTTGCATGGAAAGGCGAAACACAGGAAGAATACTGGTGGTGTGCCCTACAGGCCATGAACTTCCCCGACGGACAGCTGCCCAACATGATAGTTGACGACGGCGGCGACGCCACACTCATGATACACCTCGGCGTAAAAGCCGAAAACAACCCCGCAGTGCTCGACACACCATCGGGCAGCGACGACGAGGCAGCCCTCAAGGACATGCTCAAAAAAGTGCTCAAGGCACAGCCCGACAGATGGCACACCACAGCCCAAGGCATGAAAGGCGTGAGCGAAGAAACCACCACAGGCGTGCACCGCCTCTACCACATGCAGAAACACGGAGAGCTGCTTTTCCCCGCCTTCAATGTAAACGACTCAGTGACCAAAAGCAAATTCGACAACCTCTACGGTTGCAGAGAATCACTGCTGGACGGCATCCGCAGAGCCACCGATGTCATGATTGCCGGCAAGGTATGTGTAGTATGCGGATACGGCGATGTAGGCAAAGGCTGCGCACAAAGCCTGCGCAATAGCGGTGCACGCGTGCTCATCACAGAGATAGACCCCATATGCGCACTGCAGGCAGCCATGGAAGGCTACGAAGTGGTCACTATGGACGAAGCAGCCCCACGCGGCAACATCTTCGTGACAGCCACAGGCAACATAGACGTCATCACCCTGGAACACATGCAGCAAATGCCCGATGAAGCCATCGTGTGCAATATAGGTCACTTCGACGGAGAAATACAGGTTGAAAGGCTCCACAAGGCAGAAGGCGTGGTGAGAACAGCCATAAAGCCACAAGTAGACAGCTACCTCTTTGCCGACGGCCACCACATAACAGTACTTGCAGACGGTAGGCTTGTCAACCTCGGATGTGCCACAGGTCACCCCAGTTTCGTTATGAGCAACTCCTTCACTAACCAGACTTTGGCCCAGATAGAACTATACACCAACCACTACGAAACCGGCGTATATGTACTGCCGAAGAAGCTGGATGAAGAAGTGGCTCGGCTACATCTCAAGAGCGTAGGTGTACACCTCACCCAACTCACACAGGCACAGGCCGACTACATAGGTGTAGACAAAGAAGGCCCGTTCAAGGCAGAAACCTATCGTTACTAACACCGGATAGAACCATCCAAGCAACATACCATCAGTCACATGAACAGATTATTCAAACAAATAGGCCCCGATGTGGCCGCCCTGCTGTTCTTCCTGCTGCTGTCACTGGCCTACTTCATCACACCGGCCACACAGGGACTCGTGCTCTCGGGCAGCGACAACACAGCAGGCATAGGCCTGGGACAGGAGATAGCACGCCACCAGGAAAAGACAGGCGAAATCACACGTTGGACCAACGCCATCTTCGGAGGAATGCCTACATTCCAGATAACACCCACCTACAGCTCCCGCACAGCGCTGAGCTGGCTGCGTAGTGCCTACGAGCTGGGACTCGGCGGAGCTTTGATGTATGTCTTTATACTTCTCACCGGCTTCTATGTCTTAATGCGAGTGCTGCGCTATAGACCCTGGCTCTCGGCATTAGGCGCAATAGCATGGGCCTTCTCGTCATACTTCTTCATCATCATCGCAGCCGGACACATATGGAAAGTGATGACACTGGCCTTCATACCACCCACAATAGCCGGCATGATACTGTGCTATCGCGGCAAATACCTGTGGGGCGGCCTCGTGACAGCCCTGTTCATGGCCTTCCAGATACTGTCAAACCACCTGCAGATGACCTACTACTTCGGCTTCGTCATGTTGCTGATGATCATCGGATATCTGGTGCAAGCCGTCAAAGAACACACACTGCCGCGCTTCGCAAAAGCCACAGCCACATTTGCAGCAGCCTGCATCATAGCTCTCGCCGCCAATCTTCCCAGCCTCTACCATACATATGAATACAGCAAGGAAACCATGCGCGGAACAGCCTCAATCGAGTCAGCGGCAACACCGAAAAAGAACGGCTTGAGCAAAGACTACATAACACAATGGAGCTATGGCATAGGAGAAACATGGACACTGCTGGTGCCCAACGCCAAAGGAGGGGCATCGGTGCCACTGGCAAGCAACGACAAAGCCATGGAAAAAGCCGACCCGCAATATGCACAGATATACCAGCAGATAGGACAATACTGGGGCAACCAGCCCGGAACATCAGGACCCGTCTACGTGGGAGCCTGCATACTGATGCTCTTCTTCCTGAGCCTCTTCATCGTCAAAGGGCCGATAAAATGGAGCCTCCTCGCGGCAACAGTGCTCAGCATCATGCTCTCGTGGGGACACAACTTCCCGGCTCTGACCGACTTCTTCATAGACTATATACCTTATTATAATAAGTTCCGCACTGTAGCCTCCATACTCGTCATAGCCGAATTCACCATTCCGCTGCTCGCCATCATGGGACTGGCCAAGGTGATTCAGGAACCCGAACTGCTCAAACGCAAGGCCAAATACCTCTACGTGAGCTTCGCCCTGACCGGAGGCATGGCACTGCTGTTCGCATTGATGCCTACACTGTTCTTCCCCTCCTACATATCAGCCAACGAGAAGACACAGCTGGGAATGGCCTTTGCCGCCAACCCCGCAGTGGGAGACGCCATCATGGCCAACCTGAGCGAAATGAGAAAAACCATCTTCGTGGCCGATGCATGGCGGAGCTTCGCAGTGGTCCTGACCGGCTTTGTGCTGCTTCTGGCCTACCGGTATAAGAAACTGAAAGCCGTGCCCATGACCATCGCACTCGCAGCCCTCTGCATCATTGACATGTATAGCGTGAACAAACGCTATCTGAACGATAACAACTTTGTGGAAGAACAGCACAACGAGCAAAGCTTTGCCAAGACAGCAGCCGACGAAATGATACTGCGCGACAAGAGCCTTGACTACAGAGTGCTGAACCTGGCGCGCAACACCTTCAATGAAAACGAAACAGCCTACTACCACAAAAGCATAGGAGGCTACCACCCGGCCAAGCTGGGACGCTACCAAGACCTTATCAACTCATGCATCGCTCCCGAGATACAACGCATATCCAATGAGGTGGGAGCACACAAGAGTATCGCAGAAATCAACTTCAGCAAAGTGTCGCCCGTGCTCAACATGCTCAACTGTAAATACTTCATCTTCCCTGTGGGCAACGGACAGGAAGCCGCATTCACCAATACGGCCGCCTATGGCAATGCCTGGTTTGTGGACAAAATACAGTTTGTGAAGACACCCAACGAAGAGCTCAATGCACTAAAACAAATTGACCCACGCACCACAGCTGTAGCCGATACCCGCTATCAGGCAACACTGGCAAAGGCCGGCAACGATGCCTGCGACAGCACAAGCACCATCAAACTGGTGAAATATGAAGCCGACGAACTGCACTACGAAACCACATCGGCCACAGGAGGCATAGCCATATTCTCGGAAATCTACTATCCGGGATGGCAGGCCACCATCGACGGCAAGCCGCTGGAGCTGGGAAGAGCCGACTATGTGCTGCGTGCAGCCTACGTGCCCGCAGGCAAACACAAGATATGCATGACCTTCAGACCCGCAAGCGTCAAGGCAACGGAGACAGTGGCCTATGCCGCACTGATATTGATGGCGCTGGGATTCATCTATGCAATAGTGAAGACCGTACGCACCGGAATGCAGTCTACAAACCGACACAAGAATTGATGACAATGGCAGCAAAACCCAACATACCCAAAGGGACACGCGACTTTTCGCCCATGGAAATGGCAAAGCGCAATTACATATTCGACACCATACGCAGCGTATTTGCCATGTACGGATTCCGCCAGATAGAGACTCCGGCCATGGAGAACTTATCCACACTGATGGGAAAATACGGTGAAGAAGGCGACAAACTTCTGTTCAAGATATTAAACTCCGGTGACTTCAAGCAGCCGGTCACCACGGACGAATGGCAGGGACTCACGGCCAACCAACTGGCTCCCCGCCTGTGCGAAAAGGGACTCCGTTATGACCTTACCGTACCATTTGCAAGGTTCGTTGTGCAGCATCATGACGAGCTACAAATGCCATTTAAACGCTACCAGATACAGCCCGTATGGCGAGCTGACAGGCCTCAGAAAGGACGCTATCGTGAGTTCTACCAATGCGATGCCGATGTGGTAGGCTCAAACTCATTGTGGAACGAGGTGGAACTGATGCAAATCGTAGACGAAGTATTCGCACGTTTCGGCATCAGAACCTGCATAAAGATTAACAACCGCAAGATACTTACAGGGGTCGCAGAGTATATAGGATGCCCCGACAAGATAGTCGACATCACCGTAGCAATAGATAAGCTCGACAAGATAGGTGTAGACAAAGTACGTGAAGAACTGGCTGCCGACGGCCTCAAAGCCGAAGCCATCGACAAACTGCAGCCGCTGTTTGACATCAAAGGTGACAATCAATCGCGACTCGCTGCCATCAGCAAAATGCTGGAAAACAGCGAAACAGGCAAGAAAGGTATCGAAGAATGCACCTTCGTACTACAGGCACTGGAAAGCCTGGGGCTAAGGAATCAGATGGAGTTTGACCTGACATTGGCACGTGGGCTCAACTACTACACAGGCTGCATTTTCGAAGTGAAAGCCCTCGATGCAGCCATAGGCAGCATTACAGGTGGAGGCCGCTATGACAACCTTACGGGAATCTTCGGGATGCCGGGTCTAAGTGGCGTAGGCATCTCCTTCGGTGCCGACAGGATATTTGATGTACTGAACCAACTGGACCTCTACCCGGAAGAGACCACCAGTGGTGTACAGCTGTTGTTCATCAACTTCGGAGACAAAGAGGCCGCACATTGCATAAAGCTGGCTGCAAGCATGCGCAAAGCAGGCATACGTACGGAAGTCTATCCCGACAGTGTCAAGATGAAGAAGCAAATGAGCTATGCCAACGCAGTAGGAGCTAACTACGTAGCTCTGGTTGGAGAAAACGAAATTGCATCCGGACTTGTGTCGCTTAAGAACATGCAGACAGGAGAACAAAAAAGCCTGACTCCGGAGCAAGTAATAGAGGAAATCAACCATTAAAAGCCTGAAAACACAAGACAATGACAGATAAGAAGTTCAAACGCACATTGGTTACTGCCGCATTGCCCTATGCAAACGGCGGCATTCACATAGGACATCTGGCCGGTGTCTATGTGCCATCCGACATATACGTGCGCTACTTGCGCCTGAAAGGAGAGCCGGTACTGTTCATATGCGGCTCTGACGAACATGGCGTTCCGGTTACCATCAGGGCACGTAAGGAAGGCTGCAGTCCCCAAGATATAGTCGACAGATACCACAAGCTCATCAAAGAAAGCTTTGAACAGTTTGGCATC
Source organism: Prevotellaceae bacterium UBA6417 (assembly GCA_002439755.1). Taxonomy (GTDB): domain Bacteria; phylum Bacteroidota; class Bacteroidia; order Bacteroidales; family Bacteroidaceae; genus UBA6382. The sequence continues at coordinate 6,593 of DJPH01000036.1, forward strand.
AGCTTCGACATTTACGGCCGGACAACTTCAAAGACACACAGCCGTGTGGCTTCCAATTTCTTCAGAACACTATACGACAAAGGCGTATTTCTGGAAAAGGAAAGCGAACAATACTACGATGAAGAAGCCCAAACATTCCTGGCCGACCGCTACATTGTGGGCGAATGCCCCCACTGCCATGCACAAGGCGCATATGGCGATCAGTGCGAGCATTGCGGTTCTGCCCTAAGCCCCACAGAGCTGATTAACCCGCATAGCACAGTGAGCGGCAGCACACCCGTGCTGAAGAAGACTAAACACTGGTATCTGCCATTAGACAAATATCAGCCATGGCTCGAAGAGTGGATACTGAAAGACCATAAGGAATGGCGCAGCAACGTCTATGGACAATGCAAGAGCTGGTTGGACACAGGCTTGCAGCCCCGTGCAGTAAGCCGCGATTTGGACTGGGGTATACCTGTACCGGTCGAGGGAGCTGAAGGCAAAGTGCTTTATGTTTGGTTTGACGCACCCATAGGATATATCAGCAACACCATAGACTTGCGCCCCGACGACTGGGAAACATGGTGGAAAGACAAGTCGACACGACTGGTACACTTCATCGGCAAAGACAACATCGTGTTCCACTGCATCGTGTTCCCAACCATGCTGAAAGCTGAAGGAAGCTATATACTTCCCGACAACGTTCCGGCCAATGAGTTCCTAAATCTTGAAGACAATAAGATATCAACATCACGCAATTGGGCTGTATGGCTGCATGAATACAACAAGGACTTTCCCGGCAAACAAGATATTCTGCGCTACGTGCTCACTGCAAATGCTCCGGAAACAAAAGACAATAACTTCACGTGGAAAGACTTCCAGGCACGCAACAACAATGAACTGGTGGCTGTCTACGGAAACTTTGTCAACAGGGCTCTGCAACTCACCAGGAAGTATTACCAAAGCATTGTTCCACAGCCCGGCGAATGGACCAGTGGAGACAAGGCAATGATTGCAGAGTTTACAGATGTAAAGAACCGCGTTGAGCAGCTCCTTGATACATTCCATTTCCGCGAAGCACAAAAAGAAGCCATGGAACTCGCACGCATAGGCAACAAATACCTGGCTGAAAGCGAGCCCTGGGCTATCGTAAAGGACAATCCGGAGCGTGTAAAGACTATTCTCTACCTCAGTTTGCAGCTTGTAGCCAATCTTTCAATTGCATTTGAGCCTTTCCTGCCTTTTAGCAGCCAACGCCTACGCGCCATGATAGGACTCGACAAATGTGTATGGAACGACCTGGGCCGCACAGATATCCTTAAAGCAGGGATGCAACTGGGCGAACCTTCACTGCTGTTTGAAAAGATTGAAGACGATGTTGTTGAAGCACAAGTGAAAAAGCTTCATGACATGAAGATTGCCAATGAAATGGAAAACTTCAAGCCTGAAGCTGTGGCTCCCGATATAAACATTGATGACTTTGCCAAACTGGACATCCGGGTGGGCACAGTAAAAGACTGCGCCAAAGTGGCCAAGAAAGACAAGCTACTGCAATTCACCATAGACGACGGTATGGGCGAACGCACCATAATAAGCGGGTTGGCTCTGCACTACAAGCCTGAAGAACTGATAGGCAAACAAGTATGCTTCATCGCCAATCTGGCTCCACGCAAATTTGGCAAAATCACGAGCCAGGGAATGATTCTAAGTGCACTCAACGCAGACGGCAACCTCAGTGTAATGACCACAGACCGCACAGTAAAGCCGGGCTGCAAAGTTCAATAGACAACCAAACATGGAAAAAACACGTCAGAACAAAATAGGACGTCTCATACAGAAAGAGCTAAGTGAGCTGTTCCTCCTGCAGACTAAAGCAATGCATGGAGTAATGGTCTCTGTAAGCAATTGCAGGGTATCGCCCGACTTAAGCTATTGCAACGTATATCTAAGCGTATTCCCGTCAGACAAGGCCAAAGGCATCGTCGACAACATTGCCGCCAACGGGCGCACCGTAAGATACGACCTGGGGCAACGCCTTCGTTATCAGCTCAGGATTATTCCCGAATTACGTTTCTTCGTGGATGATACACTCGATTACATGGAACATATCGACGAATTATTAAAGAAATAAGTTCTTGAACTTTCCGTTCTATATTGCCCGGCGTTACCTCTTCGCCAAGAAGAGCCATACAGCTATTAATGTCATATCGCTCATTTCGGTATTGGGCGTGGCTGTGGCATCCATGGCTTTGGTATGCACGCTGTCAGTGTTCAATGGCTTCCAAGACCTTGTAGCATCATGCTTCACCAACTTCGACCCCGACTTAAAGGTTGTGCCCCAAAAAGGCAAGACCTTCAACCAGTCCGATGCCTTGATAGGCAAAATCAGGAAAGATGCAGATATCGAAGTTGCATGTGGAGCATTGGAAGACGCAGCCATGGTACAATACAATGGCAAACAGGCCATGATTACGCTCATGGGAGTAGAAGACAACTTTGCCGAATGTACCGACATCCAATCTATCTTATATGGTAACGGGCAATTCGCTCTTCACGCCGATGTGCTGCAATACGGCATTCCCGGCATCCGTCTGGCCTTGTATCTGAACATGTCGGCCGACTTTACCGACCCTTTGGAAGTATTCACTCCCAAACGCGGTGCAAGAATTGACATGATGGATCCCTCTGCAAATTTCAATCAGGACGAACTGAACTCTGCCGGTGTTGTCTTCTCCGTAAACCAAAAGAAATACGACCAGGAATACTTGCTCACGTCTTTGGCATTTGCCCAAAAGATGTTTGACAAGCAAGGACAACTAAGCTCCTTACTTCTGAAGCTCAAGCCGGAAGCCGACATCAATTCGGTAAAAAAGCGTCTTCAGCAAATTGCAGGGAACAAATATCGCGTTGCAGATCGTTACGAACAGCAGGAAGATGTCTTCCGCATTATGAAAGTAGAGAAATACATGTCATACCTTTTTCTGACTTTCATCCTGTTCGTGGCCTGTTTCAACATCATAGGCTCGTTGTCAATGCTGATCATCGACAAGCAGAAAGATATCCGCACGCTACGTAACTTAGGTGCAGACAACCGAACCATTGAGCGGATATTCCTCTACGAAGGCAGGCTCATATCATTGGTAGGCGTCATCTGTGGAATTGGCATCGGGCTCCTGTTATGCTGGCTACAGCAGCAATATGGAATACTCAAATTGGGTGAAGAATCAGGAACGTTCATAGTCGATGCCTATCCCGTAAGCATTCAATGGCTTGACATCGTCCTCATCTTTGTCACAGTTATTGCTGTGTCTTTCCTCACATCATGGTATCCCGTTCGCTACCTGAGCCGCAAACTGACAGCTTAGAATGACTACCTAACACGATGAACTTGGAATTTGGTGCTTTTTTGAAGCACCAGACAAATCTAAAACCGCAGTGAAACAACTTATTCATACAAATACCAATGTCAGATATTACATTCTGGCAGTAATGATTGTGGCAGTTTGGGGCTCCACATTTTCGGCTACAAAGGTACTGGAATCAAGTGGCGTGTCAACACCCGGCACATTCTTCTTCCGCTTTTTGGGAGCCTGGATACTGCTATTAGCAATGTCCTTCAAACATTTGTGGGCAAAAAGCCTGAAAGATGAGCTATTGTTAGCTTTAACAGGAGTTTTGGGCGGCACCTTATATTATTGGTTGCAAAACACCGCTTTGACGATGTCGCAAACAACGAATGTGTCATTTTTGATGAGCTTCTGCCCATTAATCACCATTGTGCTTGCTTCTTTGCTTTTCAAAGACCAGAAAATCACACGAAACATTCTCATCGGCCTCGCCATTGCCCTTACAGGCGTTGGTTTCGTCATTTTCAGCGGGCATCACGATTTACACCTTTCGCCAAAAGGAGATGCCTTGGCTCTTTTGGCCGCTGCATCATGGGCATGCTACAGTCTGTTGCTACGTCCGCTTGCCGGCAAATATCCCAGCCTGTTCATCTCGCGCAAAACGTTCTTTTACGGCTGGATATCTTCAGCCGTTCTGTTCGCGAAGCAAGGCCTGACGGCCGATGCTTTATTATTGGGCTCCAATATTCCCATTCTGCTGAATATTCTGTACTTGACCGTCTTCGCCTCCGTATTCTGCTACTGGGCATGGGGACGGGTCATCTCGAACCTCGGACCGGTCAGGTCTGCGTCCTTTTTGTATTTAGACCCGTTTTTCTCCACCTTGTTTTCAATCTTATTCATGAACGAGATAATGACATGGCGTCTGGCCATCGGCCTTGTCTTGATTTTCACGGGCGTTTTCGTGGCACAAAATAAATTTTTTCACGGCGGGAATGCTTAACTTTGCACTTCAATGTTTAAGTCGTGGACGATTCTTCGCATAAATCTTTTTGTTTAAACAATGTAACAACGGGCTATCGTACAAAAGGCAAAGTTGGTTTTTCATCGAAAGCTCTTAATGCATCATTGCATTGTGGCCAACTCACTTGTCTGTTGGGAACAAACGGAGTTGGAAAATCTACGCTCATACGCACTTTGGCAGGCTTCCAAAAGGCGCTGAAAGGCAGCATAAGTCTCTTCGGAAAACCGTTGGACGAATATTCCCTGACAGAATTATCCCGTCATTTAGGAGTTGTTCTGACCGACAAGGTCCCGGCAGGCAGCCTTACAGCTTTCGAACTGGTTTCCATGGGGCGCATTCCCTACACCGGCTTTTGGGGCAACTTGTCAAGTCATGACCGCGGAATAGTTTCAGACAGCATCCGGAAGGTCGGAATGCAAGGCTTTGAGCAACGCCGTTTATGTAACCTCAGCGACGGTGAGAGGCAAAAGCTGATGATTGCAAAAGCGCTGGCTCAGCAGACAGATGTGATACTTTTGGACGAACCGATAGCATTCCTTGATTTTCCAAGCAAAATCGAGCTGTTGCAATTGCTGCGTTCATTGGCTCATGAAAGCGGGAAATCGATATTGCTTTCGACCCACGATCTTGATTTAGCCTTGCAAGCAGCAGACTGTTTATGGCTCCTTTTGAACAATGGCAGTTTGCTTCAAGGAACGCCGCACGATTTGGCTAAAAACGGAGCACTGGATTTTTTCTTTTCTCCCTTAGGAATAAAATTTAACCGCGATAATTTGCAGTACTTATTTTCACAGAACAACGCATAAGCCCATGATTGTCTGCATTGCTGAGAAACCAAGCGTAGCCAAGGACATTGCTCATATATTAGGAGCCAATGAGCCCCACAATGGCTATATGGAGGGCAACGGCTACCAGGTAACTTGGACCTTTGGCCACTTATGCGAATTGAAATATCCTGAAGACTACACTCCGGTATGGAAGACCTGGAGTCTCAGTGCCCTACCTATGATACCCAGTCCTTTTGGCATTCGTTTAAAACACGACAAGGGTATCGAGAAGCAGTTCGGCATCATAGAGACCCTTATGAAAAACGCTGCACGCATCATCAATTGCGGAGATGCCGGCCAGGAAGGCGAATTGATACAACGATGGGTGATGCAGAAAGTTGGAGTGCATTGCCCAGTAGACCGCCTGTGGATTTCATCACTGACCGAAGAAAGCATCAGGGAAGGCTTTAAGAATCTGAAAGCCCAAAGTGAATACGACTCCCTTTACGAAGCCGGACTTTGCCGGGCAATAGGCGATTGGCTTTTGGGCATGAATGCCACCCGACTTTACACCTTGAAATATGGAAACAGAGAGAGACAGGCTCCACCATTATCCATCGGCCGCGTACAGACTCCCACGTTGGCTCTTATCGTAAAACGCCAACGCGAAATAGAGACATTTATACCAGAACCATATTGGGTCCTATCAACCAATTACCGCAATGTGCTTTTCACAGCATCCAAAGGACGTTTCACAGACCAGGAAAAAGCTCGCGAAGCATTACTTAAAATAGAAGGACAACCATTCGAAATAGAAAGTGTAAACGACAAAAACGGACGAGAGTCTCCACCACGTCTCTTTGACCTGACATCGCTTCAAGTGGAATGCAATCGCAAATATGGATATTCGGCAGATTTGACCCTGGGGCTTATCCAAAGCCTCTACGAAAAGAAAGTAACTACATATCCGCGCGTTGACACGACGTATCTGAGCGATGACATCTATCCTAAATGCCCTGCCATATTGAACCATCTCACGCCTTATCAGCATCTGTTGCAACCGCTGCGCGGCAAAAAGCTTCTGAAAAGCAAAAAAGTATTCGACTCAAAGAAAGTAACAGACCATCATGCCATCATACCAACAGGTGTTTTGCAACCCAACTTGAGTGATGCAGAAAAACATGTGTTTGACCTTGTGGCCCGTCGTTTTATCAGTGCTTTCTATCCGGACTGTCTTTTTACGACTACCACAGTCATCGGAAATACAGGCGGCATCAGCTTCAAGGCTACGGGAAAGCACATCGTATCTGCAGGATGGCGCGCAGTATATGCCGACGACAAAACCAACGACTCCGAAGAAAGCAATGAAGAAAAAAATGAGAAAGACGAAGAGCACCTGCTACCTGATTTTAAAGAAGGCGAAACAGGAGACCATGTTCCAAGCCTTTCAAAGAAGATGACTACCCCACCCAAGCCCTATACCGAAGCAACACTTCTACGAGCCATGGAAACCGCCGGCAAAACCGTTGAAGATGAAACATTGCGGGAGGCTATGAAAGAAAACGGCATAGGTAGGCCTTCCACAAGAGCTGCCATCATAGAAACGCTCTTCAAACGCCACTACATTACCAAGAGCCGTAAGAACCTGATAGCAACGCAAACCGGTTGCCAACTTATTGACATTATACACGAAGAGCTACTAAAAAGTGCCGAACTGACAGGTATTTGGGAAAAGAAGCTACGCGACATCGAGCATCACCTTTATGATTCAAAAGCATTTGTAAAAGAGCTCAAAGATATGCTCATAGAACTCGTTGCCCAAGTGCTACGCGACAATTCCAACCGACACATAGAAGCAACTCCGAATGTTCCTCAAAAGAAAGGCACAAAGTCATAAAAGCCCATGGCAGACACAATAAATTTGCCCATTCCATGTTTTCAATAATAAGATGAAGCATTGCCTTGCCTACATATTATTATTGTTACTGACAGCCTGCGGTGCAGACAAGCACCTGAAAAAAGGCGATCAGTACTATGCCATAGGCGAATACTATGAAGCTTCGTTGGAATATGCAAAAGCCTATTCAAAAACGCCATCACAAAAACGGGACGAACGCGGGAAAATAGCTTATAAGGTTGCCGAAAGCAACCGAAAGCTCAACTACATATCGAAAGCTCTTGCCGCATATCGAAATGCCGCACGTTATAAATATACGGATACCTTGACCTATTTTTATATCGGAGAACTTGAAAGAGCTTCGCGCGACTACAAATCCGCAGCCAAGAATTATCAACTTTATCTTGAAACTCATCCCGGTGACCCCGCCACACTTTTAGGACTTCAATCATGTGCGGCAGCACCCGTCTTACGTGAAAAGGGATCACAATACACCGTACGGGAAGACCGCTTTTTCAATGCCCGTTATGATGACTTCAGTCCCGTTCTTGCCGATGACCGTATCTACTTTTCGTCAACACGCAAAGAATCAACAGGCGATGATGCAAACGGAGTGACCGGAATGAAGAGCGGAGACATCTTTATGGCCGAAAAGGATGAAAAAGGGAAATGGAAACGCCCGGTTCCCGTTGAAGGAGGTGTCAACACGGCCTACGACGAAGGAGCTTGCGCATTGTCGCCCGATGGCAAAACCATGTACTTCACACGTTGCCGCTGGGATGCACGCTATCCGCGAATGGCCGAAATCTATCAGTCGACACGAACAGACGCAACTTGGGGACAAGCTACACTCTGCCAATTGTCAAAAGACACACTGTCGAATTATGCCCATCCCGCAGTTTCTCCCGATGGCAGATATCTGTATTTCGTGTCAGACATGCCGGGAAGCATCGGCGGAACCGACATCTGGCGCGTGACTCTGACCGGGCACGGATTCGGTGCTGTTGAAAATATCGGTGAACCGGTTAACACAAAAGGTAATGAACGGTTTCCGACATTCCGGCCTAACGGAGACCTTTATTATTCTTCCGACGGAAAAGTTGGTATGGGAGGCCTCGACATTTATTCAGCACATTATGATTCGGTTGCAAAGACATGGGCCGTAACACACCTCCCTTATCCCATCAACTCCCATGGCGATGATTTTGGCATGACCTTCGATGGGCTACATAACCGAGGCTATTTCTGCAGCAACCGGACAAACCGTCGCGGCTGGGATAAAATCTACACCTTTGAATATCCCGAAATCTTACAGACCGTAACAGGATGGGTTTATGAACAAGATGGCTACGAACTTCCCAACGCACAGGTCTACATTATTGGAGACGACGGAACAAATAAAAAAGTCAGTGTCAAACTTGACGGATCATTCAGTGAAACTGTCAAAACTGGTGTACATTATCTTTATCTTGCAACGTGTGACGGATATATGAATTATCGCAATTCACTCTATCTGCCTCCTGATATCGGTTCAATAGACACTACGTTACAATTTCCTTTGCCCTCAGTATCGATTCCGGTACTTGTGCGTAATGTCTTTTATGAATTCAACAAACCGGATTTTCTGCCACAATCCATCCCCGCGCTTGACAAGCTTACGACCTTGCTCAAGGAAAATCCGTCGATTGTCATCGAATTGAGCTCCCATTGCGACTACCGCGGATCAGATGCCTACAATGAACGTTTGTCGCAACATCGTGCGGAATCTGTTGTAAGATACCTGACTTCACACGGCATATCCCCCAAACGGGTTCTTGCACGCGGTTACGGTGAAAGCCGTCCTAAAGTGATTACAAAGAAATTTGCCGAAAAGTATCCCTTTCTCCATGCAGGCGACACACTTACCGAAGCATTCATAAAACGCCTTAAGCCTGAACAGCAGGACACCTGCAATGCATTAAACCGACGCACGGAATTCTCCGTATTGCGCACAACTTACGGCATGCTCGACGAACAAGGAAACTTAAAGCCGGAAGCCGTATTAAAAAGAACGCCCGAAAACGAACCCAAACGAGAACAAAAGGCAACACAACATCGCACGGCTCCATCCGAAGACAAAAAACAGCAGAAGTAAGCGGCTCTTAATTAATCTAACGAGAAATCAGCCCTCATATCGTTATAAAAATATTTAAGAGCTTCCGTTTCCGGAATTTATTCGGTAATTTTGGCAGTAACAATCAAGAATTGCTCTAAAACAAAGATAGATGGAAAAGAAAAGAGAAAAACTTTTCGCTGAATTCGCGCCCGTAAGCCGTCAAGAGTGGATGGACAAAATCACTGTTGACCTTAAAGGAGCGGATTTCAACAAAAAGTTGGTATGGCGGACTAACGAAGGTTTTCAAGTCCAGCCTTTTTATATGAGGGAAGACGTGGAGAATTTTCCTTCAATGAATGCCTTGCCGGGAAAATATCCCTTTGTCCGCGGCAATAAAACCGATGACAACAATTGGTTCGTACGTCAAAACGTAGATTGCAGCAATGCAAAGGATGCAAACACCAAGATTTTGGACATCCTTAACCGCGGCATTGATTCATTGGGACTTCAAATTCCTGGCGACTGCATCAGTGCAGAATTTCTGGATACACTCCTGAAAGATGTCGCCCCAGAGGCAGTCGAGCTTAACTTCTCGACATGTCCCTGTGCTGCCCAACAATTGGCTAAGGAAGTTGTTGCATGGTTCGACCGAAAGGGTGCCGATAAAGGGAAAGTTTGCGGTAGCATAGAATTCGACCCAATCGGCAAGATGCTCCAAAAAGGAAAAGATCTTGCAAAATATTTTGAAAGCGCCAAGGACATCGTTGATGAGATTAAGGAGTATCCCCACATCACATGCTTCACCGTCGGTTCTTTGCTCCTTCAGAATGCAGGTGCTTTCTGCTACCAGGAAAGCGGTTATGCCTTGGCATGGGGCAATGAATACATGAGCCTTATGATAGACGCAGGCATTGCACCCCAAGAAGCAGCACGCCGCATCAGGTTCAGCATGGGCGTAGGTGGCAACTACTTCATGGAAATAGCTAAATTCCGTGCATTCCGCATGCTATGGGCCAAAATTGTAAAAGAATATGGCGTGCCCGAGGAAGAATGCTATACCTATATTATGGCAACCACGTCAGAATATAACAAGACCCTCTATGATAGCTACGTCAATCTGCTCCGCACCCAGACAGAAGCTATGAGTTCCGCCCTTGCCGGTGTCGAGTCTATGGTAGTAACCCCATTCGACACTCCTTATGAAAAACCGACAGATTTTAGCGAACGTTTGGCACGCAACCAACAGCTGATGCTGAAGGAAGAAAATCATTTCAGCAAGATAGTAGACGTAGCAGCAGGTTCCTATTATATAGAAGAGCTGACCCGTTCATTAGCCGGTGAAGCTTGGAAACTATTCCTTGCCATAGAAAAGGAAGGCGGTTTCCTGACCGCAGTCAAGAACGGAAGTGTTCAGGCTTCGGTCAATACCACCAACGATGATCGCCACAAGAAAGCGGCACAAAGACGCGAATTCATATTGGGAAGCAATCAATTCCCCAATTTCAATGAAACCAGCGATGGCAAAACACCGACAAGCTGTTGCCACTGTTGCAAAAATGAAGGAGAAACGGCCATTCCAAAACTCAACACGACCCGCCTCTCAAGTGAATTTGAGCAATTGCGCTTGCAGACAGAAAAAGCGGCAAAGCGTCCAATCGCCTTCATGTTGACCATCGGCGATTTGAAATGGCGGCAGGCTCGCGCCCAATTCAGCTGCAATTTCCTGGCTTCGGCCGGCTATAAGGTTATCGACAATTTGGGGTTCAAGACGGTAGAAGAAGGCATCGAAGCCGCCATGAAAGCCGCAGCCGATATCGTTGTGCTATGTTCCAGCGATGATGAGTATTCCGAACTCGCCATTCCAGCCTTTAACGCCCTTGGTGGAAGAGCCATATTTGTTGTTGCTGGTGCTCCTGCATGCGCGGAAGACTTGAAAGCCGCCGGTATCGAGCACTTCATTCATGTTCGTGTAAACCAGCTGGAAACGCTAAAAGAGTTAAATGCTAAATTGGGAATCTGATGAGAAAGAATTTTGAAAACATAGATATCAATTCCGTTCCGGCTCAGGAAAACGGAAAACAGTGGCAAAAGGAACAGCACATAACTGCTGATTGGCGAACGCCCGAACAAATCGACATCCAGCCGGTTTATACGCGCGAAGACATGGAAAACATGGAGCACCTGGACTATGTAGCAGGTCTCCCTCCATTCCTTCGCGGCCCCTATTCAATGATGTATCCGTTCCGCCCGTGGACCATACGCCAATATGCAGGTTTTTCTACGGCCGAAGAGAGCAATGCCTTTTATCGCCGCAATCTTGCCAGCGGACAGAAAGGCCTCTCAGTTGCATTCGACTTGCCAACGCATCGCGGCTACGACCCCGACAATGAACGGGTAATAGGTGATGTGGGAAAAGCTGGTGTTTCCATCTGTTCCGTTGAAAACATGAAAGTGCTTTTCTCGGGAATTCCACTAAAAGACATGTCCGTCTCCATGACCATGAACGGTGCAGTGCTCCCGATTATGGCTTTCTACATAGTGGCAGGTTTGGAACAAGGTGCATCGCTTGATGTTATGGCAGGAACCATCCAAAACGACATCCTAAAAGAATTCATGGTGCGCAACACCTACATCTATCCCCCAGCCTTTTCGATGAAGATAATTGCCGACATCTTCGAATTCACATCACAGAAGATGCCAAAGTTCAATTCCATCTCCATTTCAGGTTACCATATGCAGGAAGCAGGTGCCACAGCCGACATCGAATTGGCCTACACCCTGGCCGATGGTATGGACTATTTGCGCACAGGCATCAATGCCGGCATCGATATCGATGCCTTCGCCCCACGTCTCAGCTTTTTCTGGGCCATTGGAGTAAACCACTTCATGGAAATTGCCAAAATGCGTGCCGCGCGCATGCTGTGGGCAAAGATCACAAAGAGCTTCGGAGCCAAGAATCCGAAATCCATGATGCTGCGCACCCATTCACAAACATCGGGATGGTCGCTTACAGAGCAAGATCCGTTTAATAATGTAGGACGCACCTGTGTAGAAGCAATGGCCGCAGTATTGGGACACACACAATCCCTGCACACCAATTCATTGGACGAAGCCATCGCATTGCCCACCGATTTCTCGGCACGTATCGCCCGCAACACACAGATCTACATCCAAAACGAAACACAAGTATGCAAGGAAATCGACCCTTGGGCCGGTTCATACTATGTTGAAAAGCTAACCGATGAGATAGCGCGTAAAGCGTGGGAACACATCCAGGAAATCGAATCGCTGGGAGGCATGGCCAAAGCCATCGAGACAGGCGTTCCCAAAATGCGCATTGAAGAAGCCTCGGCACGCACCCAGGCTCGCATCGATACAGGACAGCAAGTCATCGTAGGAGTCAACAAATATCGGTTGGATCACGAAGACCCCATCGACATTCTTGAAGTCGACAATACCGCCGTGCGCAAGCAGCAGATTGAAGGACTTGCCAAACTGCGTGCCCAACGCGACAATGAAGCCGTCAAGCGTGCTTTGGATGCCATTACAAGCTGCGTACAGGAATTTGCCGATGGCAAAAAGAGCAAAGACAATCTACTCGACCTCGCGGTAAAGGCCGCTCAGGTACGTGCCACGCTGGGAGAAATTTCATATGCCTGCGAAAAAGTCGTAGGCCGGTATAAAGCCGTCATCAAAACAATCAGCAACGTGTATTCATCCGAGACAAAAGGCGACGCAGACTACCGGGAAGCCTGCCGCCTCACAGAACAGTTCGCAAAAAAAGAAGGACGTCGTCCCCGCATCATGATAGCCAAGATGGGGCAGGACGGCCACGACCGCGGTGCCAAAGTCGTAGCCACCGGCTATGCCGACTGCGGCTTCGATGTGGATATGGGTCCCCTCTTCCAGACTCCGGCCGAAGCGGCACGCGAAGCCGTTGAAAACGACGTGCATGTATTGGGCGTAAGCTCACTTGCCGCCGGCCACAAAACATTGATTCCGGCAGTCATCGCCGAATTGAAGAAACTGGGACGCGACGACATAGCCGTCATTGCCGGTGGCGTGATTCCCGTCAACGACTACGATTTTCTCTACAAGGCAGGCGTCGCTGCCATTTTCGGCCCCGGCTCAAACGTCATGCGCTCTGCCATTGAAATCATGCATATCTTAGGCGAAAAGTAAACAACGCCCCGTCATAAGTCAAAATCGGCCATCGGCTCATAGAGAAGCCCGTGGCCGATTTTGTCTTACATTTCAAGTCTTTTACTATGGATATGACCATCACTCTCCGGCATAATATGGGCGGAACTCTACTGCACCGCCCAAATATTACCGTCTGTGAATGTTATCATTACCTCAGTTCGGGATAAGAAAGCTGCAAAATTATGAAGGGAAAGTTGGTAGTCCAATAAATTTTTTGGGTTCATCCGATAAATGCGTAGTTTTTATCATGCATGGCCAATATTTTAACGTGAGTTCGATAAATCAAAACAAGGTTGGTTGCGTGTCAATCGTTCTCGAGACATTGATACAAGGTTTCTTTGGGAAGCAGCAGTATGCGGCGATTGCACTCAAGAGATTGACAATAAAATTATCGAAGCTCCTATGCCTTGAATGTTCAGCTTGCGCTATATTCTTGAGCTC
>DJPH01000040.1:0-13676 GCA_002439755.1 Prevotellaceae bacterium UBA6417
ATTTCGTCGAACTCACGTTATATTAAGGAGGCTCGAGATGCTCCATTTTCAAAAACTACGGGTCATGATTTTACCCGAATGGTATGAGCCTGAAAACGACAATGACAATCCCGATATCACAAACCGGAACAATCTGACATTTACTTCACCCGAAATGAACAGCCTCTACAAGGTGCTTGACTTCGCCGAACAAAAAAAGATTGCGGTCACCCTGACATTTTGGGGCGCACGGCCCAAGACTTTTCTTTTTACAAAAAACGCGGAAGGCTGGCTTTTCGGCCCAGACCAATACGAAGAATGGGCCGAGAACTTGTCGGCCTGTCTGAAACACTTGCTAAAAGATAAAAAGTACACCTGCATTCATGAAGTCACACCGGTAAACGAACCCGACTGGTCGTTTTCAAAGGATAGTGTCGATCAGGCAGAACAATATATCCGGATGTGTCGCATACTCGACAAACGATTGCGAAAAGACAGATTGCGCAAATTGGTCAAACTGAATCTTTCCGACAATTCCGACGGTGGATATGGCACTCATGCTTTCCTTGAGAAATGCACTGCCGGGCTTGGCAACATTGCCGACATCTTTAATTCGCACACTTATATCTTCGGATACGAAACTCCCAACAGCCGGATTAAAGAATGGGAAGCAAAAAACGTTGAGTTGGCCGCAGCTGCCGGCAAAAAGCATTTCATCGGCGAATTCGGGAGCAATCAGACAGCCGGCTCAACGCGCCAACGGGATATCGACAACTATGAACGAGGTGTACTGATGGCACGAATCGTCATAAACCTGCTCAATGCGGGAGCCGCCGGTGCCAGCTATTGGAGTCTGTTAGACCAATACTACAGCAAAGAAGAAGCACTCAAGCACCGCAACATGCAGCAACTCGGCCTATGGCGTTACCTAAAGAAAGAATATGCCAACGACAGCATCTATGCTTTCCTGAAGGAAGACTATCAGGTGCGGCCGCAATACTACGCATTCGGTCTGTTGGGAAATACCGTAGAAAGGGGCGACCGCATTTATCCGCTTGAAACAGGGAATGACTTCATTGCAGCCACTGCCATTCGCAAAGGAAAAGGGCGTTGGGCATATCTGATAGCAAATGCAACCAATGAGACCATCAAAATTTTTATACGGAATTTATGGCAACAAAGAAAGCCCACATTCGACATCTACCTATACACCTCATCCGCATTGCCCGATGGCGACAGTCTGCTAAAGCCTGTGGGAAAAGCCATTCTCAGGAAAGGCATCATTGAAACGGATGTACCGCCACATTCCGTTTGCGCTTTGCGACAACGTTGAATCAGTACACTATAGTTCAGGCGTTTCAAGCATTCCGGAATCTTAACGGCTCCAAACACTGGATAAAGAACAACAACCCCTTTTTCTTACTCTGAATTCAGACACCTGCCCCTGCAAATTCCGAGGGCACGATTTTTGATTCTCCGGCCACCCGACCATATTTACTGCGTACGTCTTGATTCTTTTTCGCCCTATTGTTTTTGGGAATTGCACTTGATTTATTTCAGAATCAACAACGATTTTGAAATAATCAAGAAGAATTCCGCTCGAATCAAGAAAGATTCCGCATAAATCAAGGAGAATATCAGCAGCTATCTCAAAAATATTCTTCAAGCGCAAAAACAGTCTGCTGCAAGGCCTCGGATATTTTGCAACACGCCCCATTTGCGAAGTACGACGGACAGCAAATTCATTATTTTTAACTGTTTTATATTGTGGGGGGGGTAATAGAAATCCACAGGAAAAATCATAACTTTGCACTCTGAGCTTCTTTTGGAGTTGCCTTACTGAAATTGCATGGCTTGACATGCGGCACTGAAGCCTATGAAATTTCGGTTTGGTGACATCCGCAACAGAAATGCCATCGAGTACTCATTGATAAATTTAAACCGACGTGCCGCTGAAAAAAAGAATGAAAAGATTTAAAGTTTTCAGATTGCTCCTCGCAGCAATTCCACTGCTTAGCAGTTGTCAGATTTATAGCGTAATCAAAGATGCCACCGACCGTGAAGAAGGGCGCATCGTAATGGCCGACGGAACCGAATATGTAGGGCGTGTCAAAATGCCGAAATGCAACACAAAGAATATCCGCATCAAGACCGACAAAGGGGAAAAGCTCAAATTAAAGAACACCGATATAGCCGTACTTGGCGTATGGAAAAAGACACATCCCGATAAATGTCACTTCCTTGTCTGCCACCCGTACACAACCAACAAAATATTCTCCACAAAAAAGGAGAAGACCATAAAGCCGCAATGGATGGCAGTTGCAGCGCAAGGTGACCATGTGGAGTTCTACTGCTGCGGCTATAAATACAGCATTCCCAGAGACGGGACACTGACAATTACCAGCGTGCAAAACGGAAACATCGCCTACATTGCCCGTAAGATCGGAGAAGAAAACGGATATATCATAGGCTACAAAGGAAGTGGGGCCAGGCATTGGCGCAACCTGCTCAAGAAGTATCTTGAAGACGACCCCGACCTGTGCAAAAAACTTGAAGACAAGGAAATCGAATCAGGCGACTTGCAGAAGATTGCAGACACCTACAATCCAAAAAAATAAATGCAGTTTCGGATTCTTCTGCTTTTACCGCTGTTTTTCTGCACAGGTGTAGCCGGCCTTGCTCAGGCAGGCTATACCCACATTGAGCTGCAAGGCGGATATGAATATTTTCCTGACATGAGCAAAAAGTCCGGCATCGGACTGAATTTGGGTGCCCGCTACGCATTTGACGAAAAGTTTTTCATTGCCGCACTCATCCATAGCGGCATCAACAACGGCAAATACGAGGGACAATACGCCGGTGAAACCACAAAACTGAAACACACCATGCGCGAATACATGGTAGGAGCAGGACCGGGATTTTATTTATACAACGGCGGTGACAAATGGATTTACGCCGACCTGCTTGTCGGCTACGGTTTCGGTGAAGAGCTGAAGGCGTCAGAAAACAGCATCCGGCATTCTTTGAACGGCCTTGCATCGGCAATTCAAATTGGAGTTGAACGTCAAGCCGATAGTGGCTGGATCTACGGCATGAATCTGGGAGGATATCTCGTGGGTGGAAATGTCAGACCGGCTATCAGCGTAAAATGCGGCTTGCTGCTCAATCTATTTTAATACACCTGCAACTATAACGACAACTAATATCAATATCATGAAGAAATCAATTCTATTTTTGGTTATGGCCATTATTTGTGGCGTACTCGATGCAACAGCAAAAGAAAAAGAGGAGTCTCCGGCAATCGTACTGACTCTTAACGATGGAAAGGTAATCAACGGCTTCCTCAGGTGCAGCATTCACCAAATGCAACAACGCATCATCGTTAGCGAAAGCCTCGACGGAAAGAAAACCAAGTATAAGAACGAGGAGGTAAAATCGCTTGTTGTCAAAGGAGCTTCCGATGACGGGTCGGACGAAACATACGTACCGATATATACATGGAATAGCTATAAGAAGAAAGCAAATAAGGAGCCGATACTTGCAACCGTTTTCTTTCAAGGCAAGCATGTTACAGGCTACGAATTCCCCACCCTGTTCGTGCGCTCGTCCGCACCGACACCCTCCAACCATTTTCAAGCAAACTCAACCGAATCACCGGCATGGAACTATTATTACGTAACCGATACTGCTAAAGACAAGATTATCTGTTTCTGGCTTAAAAACACTATCAAAAAGAGCAAATTGACCAAGCTCATAGAGGGAAAGAAGTCTTATATAAAGGAACTACGAAAAGATTTCAAAGACTATCCCAACGTGGTCGAAACAGTTGAGAAAGAAAACATCAGCGAGCAGCAAATCAACGAAGACCCGGAATTGTTGCTCGAAATTCTTGACAAAAGCATACAATAGGAATCACATGGGTTCTTTATACAAAAAGAGCTCCACCTGCATCGGATGGAGCTTTTTTTGTATAAAGAACCAAGTTTAGTCCTCCTCGAAACAATGGCGAATCTTGCCAGCAATCTCACGGAATTCTTCGTCTGAAAGCTTCAGTTTGGGATTGCTGAATATCATATCTTTTTCACTGTCTAAAGGAATAAGATGGATATGGGCGTGGTTTACCTCCAAGCCCAAGACTGCTTGCCCCACCTTGCGGCAAGGAAAAGCCTTCTTAATGGCAATTGCCACTTTCTTGGCAAAAACCTGCATCTTTGCGATTTCATCGTCAGAAAGGTCAAAGATATAGTCCACCTCATGCTTGGGAACTACAAGTGTATGCCCTTTTTTCAGCGGATTGATATCGAGGAATGCATAGAAATCACTATCCTCAGCACATTTGTAGCTGGGAATTTCTCCTTTGATAATGCGCGTAAACAAAGTTGCCATGACCTGATTGATTCAATCGTAGGATATATTGGTAATCTTCAGTTCCATTTCACCACGCGGTACAATGATTTTCACCGTATCACCGATTTTCTTGCCCAACAGACCTTGGGCAATAGGCGTGGTGCTGGATATCTTCCCCTCGCGCAAATTGGCCTCGCTCTCACTCACAATGGTATACTTCATCTTGAGCCCGGTCTTCACGTTTTCCATTTCAACCGTCGAAAGAATCTGCACAGAGTCCTTGGAGAGCTTGCTGGTATCTATAATCTTTGCATTAGCCAAAGTCATCTTCAGCTTATTAATCTTAGACTCCAGCATTGCCTGCGCCTCCTTAGCCGCATCGTATTCACTGTTCTCAGACAAATCTCCTTTATCGCGTGCTTCCGCTATCGCAGCAGAGGCAGCAGGACGATCGATTAACTCCATTTTTCTTAATTGCGCTACCATTTGATCGTAGCCTTCCTGTGACATGTAAGCCATAACATTATATTTATTGATTCTACTTGAAGCGTAAAAAATAAAAGAATCCCGATGTTTCCACATCGGAACCCTCACACTCCTTGATATTTGCTGCAAATTTAGGCATTAAAAATACGTCGCCAAAATTTTTCAAGACTTTTTTCTCCGCATCAAGTAAAAACATGGCTTGCTTGTCATTTTGAACGCAAAAAAAGATATAACTTTGTGCGAATTATCAAGATGAATAGAAGAAAACAATAAAAAATCAGACTTAGATGAACGTAATTACAAAAACTGTCCAACTTCCTGATGGACGTACTATCAGCATTGAGACAGGAAAGGTGGCCAAACAGGCTGACGGCTCTGCCGTACTTCGTTTGGGCAACACCGTGTTGCTCGCAACAGTATGCGCAGCCAAGGATGCAGTACCAGGAACAGACTTCATGCCGCTTCAATGCGACTATAAAGAACAGTATGCGGCAGCAGGCCGTTTTCCGGGCGGATTTACAAAACGTGAAGGCAGGGCCTCAGATTATGAAATTTTGACCAGTCGTTTGGTAGACCGTGTATTACGTCCGCTGTTCCCCAGCAATTATCACGCCGAAGTATATGTAAGCATCATGCTACTAAGTGCCGATGGCATAGACATTCCGGATGCATTAGCCGGTTTTGCAGCCAGTGCGGCAATTGCATGTTCAGATATTCCAATTGAAGCACCAATCGGAGAAGTACGCGTTGCAAGAGTAAACGGAGAATACATCGTAGACCCGACTTTTGAACAGCTTGAAAAGGCTGACATGGACATTATGGTGGGTGCCACAGAAGAAAACATTATGATGGTCGAGGGCGAAATGGATGAAGTCTCCGAACAAGACCTTTTAGGTGCACTCAAAGCTGCACACGAAGCCATCAAGCCCATGTGCCGCCTGCAAAAGGAACTTTCCAAAGAGCTTGGAACGGATGTCAAGCGGGAATACTGCCACGAAATCAATGATGAAGACTTACGGACAGAATGCCGCGAGGCCTGCTATGACAAGGCCTATGCCCTTTCAGCAAGCGGACTGGCAGACAAGCATGGACGTGAAGACGGATTCACACAAATCCGAGAAGATTTCAAGGAAGCCTATGCAGCAAAACATACAGAACTGACACCTGAAGAGCTGGAAGAAAAGAACGCTTTGATTGACCGCTACTACAATGATGTGGAACGCGATGCAATGCGCCGCTGCATCTTAGACGAAGGCAAGCGTTTGGACGGAAGAAAAACAACGGAGATACGGCCTATCTGGTGCGAAGTAAGTCCTCTGCCAATGCCTCATGGTTCAGCCATTTTCACTCGTGGCGAGACCCAATCCTTGGCAACCTGCACTTTAGGAACGAAATTGGACGAAAAAATGATTGACGACGTATTGGATCAAAGCTACATGCGTTTCCTGCTTCACTACAACTTTCCTCCTTTCTGCACCGGTGAAGCAAAAGCGCAACGCGGCGTAGGCCGACGTGAAATAGGACACGGGCATTTGGCTTGGCGCGCACTGAAAGGGCAAATCCCCGAGGACTTCCCCTATACAGTACGCGTCGTTTCACAAATCCTTGAGTCGAACGGCTCATCTTCTATGGCAACTGTCTGCGCAGGAACCTTGTCGCTAATGGATGCAGGTGTGCCAATTAAAAATCCTGTCTCGGGTATTGCCATGGGACTTATCAAGAACCCCGGTGAAGACAAATATGCCGTATTAAGTGACATCTTAGGAGACGAAGATCACTTGGGCGACATGGACTTCAAGACAACGGGAACGAAAAAAGGCTTGACAGCAACCCAGATGGACATTAAATGCGACGGTTTGTCATACGAAATACTTGAAAAAGCCTTGATGCAAGCCAAAGAGGGACGTGAGCACATTCTTTCCAAACTGACAGAAACAATCGCAGAACCACGGGCAGACTTCAAACCCAATGTACCGCGAATCGAACAAATCACCATTCCTAAAGAATTCATTGGTGCCGTTATAGGCCCGGGTGGAAAAATTATACAAGGGATGCAGGAAGAAACCGGAGCAACCATTACAATTGAAGAAGTTGACGGCGTAGGCAAAGTACAGGTAAGCGCGCCCAACAAGGAAAGTATCGATGCCGCACTTGGAAAAATCCGTGCCATCGTGGCTATCCCTGAAGTCGGTGAGGTTTACGATGCAAAAGTTGTAAGCATCATGCCTTATGGATGCTTCGTAGAGTTCATGCCAGGACGCGAAGGCCTGCTCCATATCAGCGAAATGGATTGGAAGCGTCTCGAAAATGTTGAAGAAACGGGCATAAAAGAAGGTGACCACATACAAGTGAAGCTCCTGGAAATAAACGAAAAGACAGGAAAATTCCGTCTAAGCCACCGAGTATTGATGGAAAAGCCTGAAGGCTATGAAGAACGCCCGCAACGCCAACGTGGTGAGCGTCCGCAACGTCAACGTGGAGACCGTCCTCAACGCCAACACGGACGCAATGGTGAGCATAACCAAGAAGCAACAGACAACACCGAGAAAGAATAATAGATCATTTCATATCTCCATGTTCACAAAGCAGGGCACATTCATGCCCTGCTTTTTCGTATCAGCCCACTATTGAGCAGGTTGAAACGTGTGCAACAGAGGAATGAAATTACTTGCAAACAAACGGATGGAAATTGCCAAAAGTATAATGCCGAAGAATTTGCGTATTATGTATATAAACGCATCCGAAAAAAGTCTCTGTGCTTTTTCGGTTGCCTTCAATACCACATAAACCCATACCATGTTAAGGAACAAGCCTATCAGAATATTTATCATGGCATACTCTGCACGCAAAGAAAGCAACGTGGTAAACGATGCGGCACCGGCCAACAAGGGAAATACCAACGGAACCAAAGTTGCTGACTTGATAGGTCCGTTATTGCGGAATATCACCACGTCCAAAATCATTTCCAATGACACCAGGAAAAGTATAAATGCGCCTCCCACGGCAAAAGACTTCACATCAACTTGAAACAAACGCAGTATCCACTCACCACAAATAAGGAACAAAAGCATAATGGCGCCACTGATAAACACTGCTTTTCCTGATTCAACCTTGCGTCCCTCTTTTCGCAAGGCAATGATAATGGGCGTAGCCCCAATAGCATCGATAACAGCAAAGAGCACGATAAATGAGCTCAATGCTCCTTGAAAATCAAACGAACCTAATACTGTCCAACTCATAATCAAACATATTAAAAGTTATTGCTAATCTTGTTCCACCTACAGATTACAGCCTCTATCGTAGGCCTGTAAAAGATGATGCGTTAGGTAGCTCTTCGTATGTTGGAAGATTATCAAAATCTATCATACGAAAAACCATTTCAGTTGCTCCTGCATTACCCACAATATAGTTTCTTGCACGTTT
The DNA here is from genome assembly GCA_002439755.1 of Prevotellaceae bacterium UBA6417. GTDB lineage: Bacteria > Bacteroidota > Bacteroidia > Bacteroidales > Bacteroidaceae > UBA6382. Next base: position 8,236 of record DJPH01000040.1, read on the forward strand.
TCCGGCTTCCTGCAAAAAATCATTGTCGGATGTAAAGTGCTGCATCAGCCGCCCATAAGTATCTATATCTTTTATTTCGAAGCAACCGCCCAAATCCAATAAGTTCTGGGCTTCACGGAAATTTTCATTATTAGGCCCGATTATAACAGGAATACCATACACGGCAGCCTCAGGAACATTATGTATGCCCGCTCCGAAGCCTCCACCCACATAAGCGATATGTCCATACCTATAAATTGAAGAAAGCAAACCGTAGCAATCTACTATCAAGCAATCGGCATCGGCTGCATTGCCTGCCGTAGCACGGGTATAACGCAAAGATGGACGCTTCAGCTTAGACTCAATTTCAAGCAGATGTGCTTCACTGACCACATGAGGTGCCAGTATAAGCTTTTGCTCAGGATGGCGGTTAAAAAAATCTATGATGATATCTTCATCGGGCTGCCATGTGCTTCCGGCCACTAATATCCGTTCCTTAGGGGAAGCAGACCGTACGAAAGATTCAACGAGTGGCAAAGGCTTGGATTCATCGTGTATCCGGATTACTCTATCAAAGCGCGTATCACCGACAACTGTTACATTTGATATGCCATGCTGCACAAGCAATTTGCGAGAGTCCTCGTTCTGTACAAAAAAACGGGTAAAGCACCTCAGCACTCTTGAATAGGGCTTGGCGTATTTTCTAAAGAATATCTGATTGGGGCGAAATATGCTTGACACGCTAAATACCGGTACGTGCCTGCGATGAAGAGCTGCCAAATAGTTCTGCCAAAACTCATATTTTATGAAGAATGCCATGCTTGGGCGAGCCAAACGCAGGAATTTACGTGCATTGAGTGCAGTGTCAAAAGGCAGGTAGCAAATTACGTCGGCTCCTTTGTAATCCTTACGGACTTCATATCCTGACGGTGAAAAGAATGTCAGCAGTATCTTGTATTGCGGATATTCTCTACGAATCTGCTCCATTAAGGGCCGTCCTTGTTCAAACTCTCCCAACGATGCTGCGTGGAACCATATATACTTGGCCCCGGGGTCTATCTGTTCCCTTAGTATACGATAGGTTTGACGGTGTCCTTGCATCATGAGGCGTGCTTTACGCTTAAAGAGCGAAGCCACGTTGACACAGAGCATATACAGATATATCGCGAGCGAATACATGCGCTTAGCCTAAAACTTTGATAGCACGATCCATTCGGCGCAAGGTTTCTTCTTTGCCTAAAAAGGAAGAGATGTCAAACATGTGCGGACCGACACCTGCCCCTACCAAGGTCAGACGAAAGGCATTCATCACGTTGCCTGTATGCAAGCCGTTGTCTTCTATCCATTTCATCACAACCTCTTCTTGGTGTTCTATACTGAAATCTTCAAGGCCTTCAAGTACTTGAGCCAGCCTGCGCATCGTTTCGGCCGAATCCTCTTTCCAACGCTTTTTGACGGTTTTTTCGTCATAGCTATCGGGAGCCACAAAGAAGAATTTGCACAAAGGCCACAGCTCTCTGACGAAATTCACTCGGTTTTTCATCATCTTCACTACCTCCTTTGCACGCTCCAGTGTGGTTTGTATGCCGTTAGCTTCCAGTATTTTCAAGAACTCAGGTGCTATTTCACTATCGGGCTTCTTCAGGATATATTCATGGTTGAACCATATACCTTTCATATAGTCGAACTTGGCTCCGGCTTTACTGCATTTGGAAAGGTCAAACTGCTCTATAAGCTCTTGCATCGAGAACAATTCTTGTTCTGTTCCCGGGTTCCACCCCAGAAGAGCAAGGAAGTTAATGACCGCTTCCGGGAAATAGCCTTTTTCGCGATAACCTGCACTTATGGCTCCCGTAGCAGGGTCTTGCCATTGCAAGGGGAAAACCGGGAAACCCAGACGATCGCCATCGCGCTTGCTGAGTTTGCCTTTACCGTCCGGCTTAAGCAGCAACGGCAGATGGGCAAATTCAGGCATTGTTGCCTCCCATCCGAATGCCTTGTAGAGCAACACGTGAAGGGGTGCAGACGAAAGCCATTCTTCGCCGCGTATGACGTGAGTTATTTCCATCAGATGGTCATCAACTATATTGGCCAGGTGGTATGTAGGCAGGTCATCAGCCGATTTGTAAAGCACTTTGTCGTCCAGCACCGAGGAGTTGATAACCACATCTCCGCGTATCAGATCTCTCACATGGATGTCCTTGCCGGGTTCTATCTTGAAACGCACCACATACTGTGCGCCGCTTTCCAACAGCTTGTTTACTTCATCTGCGGGCAGCGTCAGTGAATTTCTCATCCTTCCACGTGTAGATGCGTCGTATTGGAAGTTTTTGATTTCGTCCCTTGCCTTTTGCAACTCGTCGGGAGTGTCGAATGCATAATAGGCACACTCTTTGTCTAAGAGCTGCCGAACATACTTGCGATAGATGTCGCGTCTTTCAGATTGACGGTAAGGACCTTTGTCACCACCGAAGGAAACCCCTTCATCAAAGGGTATGCCAAGCCAGTGAAAGCTTTCCAAGATATACTCTTCTGCACCAGGCACAAAGCGATTGGAGTCGGTGTCTTCTATACGGAAGATTATCTTTCCTCCATGTCGCTTGGCAAACAAGTAATTATACAAGGCGGTTCTTACTCCGCCAATATGCAGTGGCCCTGTAGGGCTTGGAGCAAAACGTACTCTGACCTCTTTTGATTGCATAAAGATATGTTTTGAGTGCAAAATTACACTTTTTTTATGAGAATCGGCTGTTTCTGCAGGCTTTATACCGGTTTTCGCATGAATGCTCAGCGATGAATTACGCTGCGAACAATAAACAATAAATGGAGTGCCACAGTAGGAACAACACCATAATGATGTGACATGATGCTGAAACGTTCCCACAATGACTTCCGATGGTTCTTGGTTGTCAGTCCTCCGTCCAGATAGTCAGCCACGGCGGCATGTACATTCACCAAAGGCTGGCCTCGCAAAGCTGCCTCTTTCATGATGCGGATGCACCAGTCAAAATCGGCTGAGAAGCGATATTTCAAGTCGTAAGGCTGATGACGGGCTATGTCAACCTGTGCAAAGAATGCCTGATGGCACACCAGCATGCCCCACTTGAAGCTTTTCCACGAAAGGCTCTCCGGAGGAGAAAGCCTGCGTTTGCGCAGAAAATGCCCTGCATTGTCTACTATAAAAGTATCACCATAGACAACAGCCGGTCTGCATGTTGCTGCAGCGACAACCCGCTCAATGGTATCATCGGCATGCAGTTTGTCGCCCGCATTCAAGAACAGGATGTAGTCTCCGGTAGCCATTTGCAGTGCCTTGTTCATGGCATCATAAAGGCCGTTGTCATTCTCACTTAAAATTACAATCTCATGGGGGTGTTCTGCCAATGTGTTGTGCTCCTGATAGCGATGCAGCAAGGGCAAAGTGTCATCAGTTGAATTTCCGTCAATAATCAGATGCTCTATTGACGCATAGGTCTGGCTCGCCACACTTTGAAGTGTCCTTTCAAGCAGACCGGCAGCATTATATGTCACGGTCGCTATTGTCACTTTCAATGGGCAACAGCATTTATTTTTCATGGTCGTCACATAACCGGTTGTAGATTGCAATGTACTTCATTGCAACGTTGTGTTCAGAATAGTTGGCCACTGCATAGCTGCGTGCTGCCTTCGATACTTCGGCATAGTTGCACTCACATAATACCCATTCGAGACCTTTTTTCAAGTCTTCCGCGTTGCGCGGCTCGGCAAGATAGCCTGTTGCGCGATGGCTGATCATTTCGGGAATTCCACCTACACGGAACCCAATGCAAGGCAATCCGCAGGCCATGGCCTCAACGATGGTATTGGGCAAATTGTCTTGCAACGAAGGAATAACAAATGCATCGCAGGCTGCATAGAGCGATGCCATACGTTTTTCGTCCTCGACATATCCCATCGGATATACAGGATAAGGAAATCGTTCTGCCAGGGTCTGGGCATCTTTGCCCACTGCAACGATGGCAAGCTTGTCGCGTGATTCGGGATGAGCTTCGGCATATTGCCGGCAGGCATCCACCAGATAATCAAGCCCTTTTATAGGTAATGTCGTGCGATAAGCACTGAACAGTATCAATTGTTTGTCCAATGGCAGACGACATTCATTGCGCATCTTGTCTTTCGGCTGCGGCCTGAACAGCTGTATATCTATGGGATTCGGTATGTCAGCAACTTTCTTTCCGCGCAGCAGATAACTGCTTTCTGCCTCTTCGGCCAACCATTTGCTGCACGCCACAAAAGCCACACCTGAGTTTTGCAAGATGCGGTCTTTAGCCTGAAATACGCGATAGCTCAAGTCGTGCTTTGCGGGCTTCTGCAGCAACATGCAGTCATGGCATCCTGTCTTAAAACGCTCACAATCGTGTGCATAATGGCAGATTCCGGTGAAAGGCCACATATCATGCAAGGTCCATACCACAGGCTTTCCCGACTGCAATATCGCGGATATGTTGCGCAAAGACAGGAAACCTTGGTTGACCCAATGTAGATGTATCACATCGGCCTCTCTATACTCCGGCAGTGCTGTTATGTTGGTACCGCACATTGCGGTATCTATATCAAACAAGTGCTCTCGACTAAAGCCGTTGCCTGCCCAGATGCGGAAACGTTCCCACAAAAAGTTATATTTCAATCGCCATGACTGGGGCAGTTCAACTACGGAGAGGTTTTTGTCAGACTTCCGTCTTACGAGCATCTTGGCTTTTACCCCGTTGTTGGTAAGGGCTTCCTTCAGGCGCAGAGCCGCGATGGCCGCACCTCCGGTTTTTTCGGATGCGTTTACTATCAGTACTCTCATTTTGAAGTCGGCTTTTGGGGTTGCTCGTCAGGGTCTGTCAACTGGGGCAAGAAGAAGAGCGAATGGACTACTCTTTTGTTGGGAGGCGGCAATTTGCGCCAATCATGGTATATGCTTTGCAGGTAGCTGTCTACATGACAAGGAGCTTTGAAGCGGCGTCCTTCAAACTCAATCTCGCCCAAGGGAAAGATGTCGTCTGTACGATATATGGCTCCATACCAGTTATAGTAGGGGTACGAACACATATAGGTTGCATCGCACCATGGCTGTAGGAGCTTCCAAATTCCCAAATACAACAGTCGTTTCAACCCGAAATAGACCAGTTCTGCTGCCGAACGCCAACTGTAGTAGTGTGGGGCATGCAGTCTGAAGTTCATGACTGCCAGGCTACGGGTCACTTTCTTTGTGAGTGCATGAAAGCGGGAGGGATAGGCCACAAATGGGAAGATGTCTACAAAGAGTCCTTTGGGTGATGATGACCGGTTGTCGTCATCGGCATCTGCGAAGAAAGAGTTCAGATCGCGCACTTTATACACAGGGTTGTGCATGTCGTCATCGGTCTCGGGTGTTTGCAACACGAGCCATTCGGGCAGTTCTGCGGGAGCTACCTGTAAGAAGCGTTGCAAATCCT
>DJPH01000040.1:13716-61539 GCA_002439755.1 Prevotellaceae bacterium UBA6417
TCCTCTTTCAGCATGCTGATGTCCACATCGTCGTCCCAGGGAATGAAGCCTCCGTGCCGTGCCGCTCCGAGCAGGGTGCCGCCGTCCAGCCAGTAGGGAATATGATGGCGGTCGCATATTGCAGCAATTTCTTCCAGTATGCCCAGCATCTTCATCTGTGCCTGGCGCAGATGCTGCTGTCTGTATTGCTCAAGATATTTGCCTGTCATGCCGTCAGTTGTATTTGCGTGTCTGTGTCAGTTTTCTTCTGAAAGCAGGTCATTTTGGAATGATTGCCATAGCTTGTCGGCCGGCAATGCGGCTTTTACGCTGATATGAAGATGCGAAACGGGGTGCTCGAACTCTACACGCCACGCATGCAGGGATATGCTTCCGTCGGGGTTGCTGCGGCGGGCACCGTATTTCAAGTCGCCTTTTATGGGGCACCCCATTGCCGAGAGCTGGCAGCGTATCTGGTGATGACGGCCTGTAAGCAGTTCTACAGCAAGCAGGAAATAACGGTCGGAACGGCCCACGAGCCTGTATCGCAGACGTGCTTCCTTGGAGTCTTTCACCTCATGGTCATAGCAGTAAGACTTGTTTTGTTTCTCGTTGCGCACTATCCATCCTCTTAGTTCGCCGGCTTCTTTATGGGGACAATTCTGCACAATGGCCAGATAGGTTTTGTGTACTTCCCCCTTCCTGAACAGTTCGTTCATGCGGGAAAGCCCCTTTCCTGTACGGGCAAAGACCACTGCACCACTTACAGGGCGGTCGAGCCGATGGGTCACACCGAGATATACTTCTCCCGGCTTTGCATACTTTTCCTTTATATATGCTTTCACATCGTCAGCCAATGTGCGGTCGCCGGTCTTGTCACCCTGCACTATCTCGCCTGCCTTTTTGTTGACTATGATGACATGGTTGTCTTCATAAAGTACTTCCATCCTTGTCTGCCTTTGTGTGTAGGGGTTTCAAGCCTGCCGGCACGGGTGGTGTGCGCATCAGGCTTGAAACGATTTCATATGGTTTGTACTCAGGGTGTGCCTGCTACATGTTCATGCCACCGTCCACCTGAATCACTTGTCCGGTGATATAGGAGGACATGTCTGAGGCCAGGAAGGTTGCAACGTTGGCTATGTCTTCTATCTGCCCGCCACGCCGCAGGGGTATCTTCTTGACCCATTCTTTGCGTATGTCGTCGGGCAGTGCAGCTGTCATGGCAGTCTCAATGAATCCGGGTGCAATTGCATTGGCTCGTATGCCACGACTTCCCATTTCCTGGGCTATACTCTTTGCTAATGCAATGAGTCCTGCCTTGGATGCGGCATAGTTGCTCTGTCCGGCATTGCCATGCACGCCCACCACGCTGGCCATGTTAATGATGGAGCCGCTGCGCTGACGCATCATGATGGGTGAGCAGGCATGTATAAAGTTGAAAGCCGATTTCAGGTTGACGGCTATCACTGCATCCCATTGTTGCTCGGTCATACGCACCATTAGGCCGTCTTTTGTGATGCCGGCGTTGTTGACCAATATGTCTATCGAGCCGAATTCGGCTTTTACCTTGTTCACCACTTCTTCGGTTTGTGCAAAGTCGGCTGCGTTGCTGGCATAGCCTATACATTTTACGCCTTTGGATGCAATCTCGGCTTCTGTGGCCTTGCCGTTCTCATCAATCACCAAGTCGGTAAAGGCTACGTTGGCCCCTTCTTCGGCAAACTTCAGGGCAATGGCCTTGCCTATGCCACGGGCAGCACCGGTAACCAATGCTGTCTTGCCTGTTAATAGTCCCATAATTGTTTATTTGTAGTTGTAACGTTAATAAATGTTCGGGTTTACGCCCAGCAGCCGCCGTATGTAGTCTGTCACGATGGGGCGGCTTTCTTCCATGGTCATGCCCTTGCCCAGGCGGCCGTAGATGTAGGGCACTTCCAGGCCTCGCAATGCGTAATGAAAGATATCTGCCATCAAGGGTACGTTTTGTATGCGGAAAGCCCCCTTGTCACAGCCCTCCTGCAATACACGCTGAAAGAGTTCCAATTCGTCATGGTCGAAGGTCTTGCGCACGCGTTCCACCATCCAGATGTTGCGGAAAAACTCCGCACGCAGGCTGCCATTGCGGGTCACGGCCTCCTTTATCATGTTCAAATGGGTATAGACCAGAAGTATCATCTTCTGCTCAAAGTCCATGTCCCTTGAGGCTACATCGTCCATGCGGTCGGACAGGCGTTCCATCTCTGTCTCGATTACGGCATAATAGATGGCCTCCTTGTTCTTGAAATATGTATACAATGTACGCCGGCCTTTGCCGGAGGCCACTGCTATGTCATTCATGGTGGTGCCTTCAAGCCCTTTTTGGGCAAAGAGCCTACGAGCCACATCTATCAGAAGACTGCGGGTTTTCGATATTGACATGTCTATGCTTCTCTTCTTGTTTGCTTGCGGCAATGCTGATGCACGCGTTCATATTATTGTGCAAAGTTACACGTTTTTCCGTTTTGCGGATGTACAAAGCTCATATTTTTATATTTAAGGACTAAAATCAAGGCAAACCGGCTTTTTATCGGCAATATATTTGGCCGTTTCACAAGAAAACCGTAATTTTGCATCACAAAACGAATATCGCGGAGTGGAGCAGTTGGTAGCTCGCCAGGCTCATAACCTGGAGGTCACTTGTTCGAGTCAAGTCTCCGCCACTGCAAAAAGGGAATTGACACTTATCAATCCCCTTTTTCTTTTTATAAGACCTACCATACACAGAATTAAGCTCTTAAGCATCCATCCTTGCGATGCATACAGATTGCAACATGCGATGTGTATAGTTTGTGCGTGCAATCTGTACATGTCGCAGGTTGCAATGTGGCTGATTGCAAGGTGTTTCATGTACATGAAACACCTTCTTCTATGTACATGAAACAACCTCTTCCCCCTATAGGAAACAACCTGTTTCATGTACATGAAACACTTTCGATGTGTACAGACCGTAACCTGCGATGTGTACAGACTGCATGCAAGGGTTGTTTTATCATTGGAAAAGGTATGCCGGAATGGTGTTTTTGACTATATTTGCAGTTGATAAAGAAGCCTGTGAACAACTGTTTGAAACCATGCAAGAGCCACGAACCAGCACCTATACAATAGCCCGCATTCCACTGACAATTGAGATGGATAGGCACGATTCTCTTTGGGAGGCCATGGACAACTACCGGCCTTTTCTGTATGACGGCAGAGAGGCTCCAGCCGATGTGGCCTTTAAGCTGTCTGTTGTCGACAGGCTCAACGACACGCCATGCCGTCTGCTATCAAGCCGCCGCAACCCCGAAAACGGGGCCGACAACATGGATATCTACTTAGGTGAGGACGGACTATATCGCTTCGACCTGTTCCAGGCCGGCACATGCAAGGCTGTGGTGCATACACATCCGCCCTTTCATACTGCCGAGGCAGTGTTTGAAGGATGCCTCGAAGAGCGGCACCAGGCCCTTAACTGTGCCGTGATGCTCTGCTACATGCTGGCAGCAACGGGCAGGAACGCCTTGCTGATTCATGCATCTGTCGTGGTCAACAACGGAAGAGGCTACGTGTTTCTGGGCAAGAGCGGCACCGGCAAAAGCACACACAGCCATCTGTGGTTGCAACATGTCGAAGGCAGCACTCTGCTTAACGACGACAACCCGGTTGTAGGCATCACAGGCTCCGAAATCAGGGTCTATGGCAGCCCGTGGAGCGGAAAGACAGCCTGCTACCGCAACATCGGAGTGCCCGTAGCAGCCTTCGTGCGGCTGAAACAAGCAGGTAGCAACCTTCTGCACCGGCTCACTCCGGCCGAGAGCTATGCCTCCCTGCTCGCCTCAAGCGGCACAGCCTTTGGCATTGGCAACTTGAACGGACAGAAAGCCCGGCTGCTGTCGCAGCTCGCAGAAGCCTGTCCGTGCATGCTGATGGAGTGCAGGCCCGACCAAGAAGCAGCACAGCTCTGTTCACAACAGCTCCGACCACTGCCATGAAACACCTGTCCGTAGCCAACGAAAGCCTGTTGCCCGAAGTGGAAAAGCTCCTGGCCGAAGGCATACGTGTCACTTTAAAGGTGAAAGGAAACAGCATGCTGCCCTTCATCCGCGGCGGGCGCGACAGCGTGACCCTCGAAGCCCCCGCAGGCATAAGCCGCGGCGACATAGTGCTGGCACGCATGGGACAAGGACGATATGTGCTTCACCGCGTCATCAAGATAAAGAACAACATAGTTGTGCTGATGGGCGACGGCAACTGCCGCGGCACGGAACAGTGCCTGCGCAGCGACATATGCGGACGCGTCATAACTATAGTCAAGCCACACAAATGCATCTCCACAGACTCTTCCTGCATGCACATGGCAGGCACAGTATGGAGGCTTCTGCTCCCCGTGAGACGCTGGCTGCTGGCTCTGTATAAAAGGACAATCATAGACAAATGAGAATAATCAAGGGATTCATATTGCGCAAAGTGGCCGGACAATCCATCGTGGTCGGCGAAGGAATCGGCCAAATCGACTTCAACAAGCTCGTTTCACTCAACAGCACAGCCGCATGGCTCTGGGAGCAAGTAGCCGACAAAGAGTTTACGGAACAGACATTGGCCGGCTTGATAGTGGCACACTACGGCATTGACATGGCCGAAGCCCAACGTGACGCCCACGACCTTGCAGCCCTTTGGCTCAAGGCCGGACTGATTGAAAACTGAAAGGATGGACGGAAAAACCTGCCAAAGCTTTTTTGAACTTCTGCGCGACGGACTGTGGGGATGCAGCACAGACGCAGGCCTCATGGCCGGCACCGACTGGAAAGCCCTTATGGACACAGCAGCCAGACAAACCGTAGCGGGACTCGTGGCACAAGGCATCTGCAACCTTGCAGCAACAGCCCAAGTACCACGCCCTGTAATCAACAGAGCCCTCTATGTGAAAAGCCACAACCGGGCCTGTCACGCATTGCTCAACAAAAGCCTTGAAGGCATCACCTCACTACTGCACCGGGAAGGCATCCGCTGTGTATTGCTCAAAGGACAGGGACTGGCTGCCTTCTATCCCAATGCCACACTGCGCACATGCGGCGATATAGACCTGTGGGTGGGACAAGATGCATACCGCAAGGCCTGCCACAAGGCCGCGCAATGGAACGACCAAGGGACCTGCACCGACGGGCAGAAACATTTTCACTTCCATTACAAGGGCGTTCCCATCGAGCTACATAGAATAACCGAACGCATGCCCTTCGGCATGCACAACAGACTCTTCGGGCAACTGACCGAAGAAAAGCTGCAGCCCGGCAACTGCCCACACGTCTTTATCGACGGAAACAGCTATGAAATACCACCCGACGACTACAACGTCGTCTATGTGTTCAACCACTTCTTCCATCACTTCATGCTGGGTGGCATATCGCTTCGCCAGTTATGCGACTGGGCACTGCTGCTCAATGCTACAGCCGACAACATCGACCAATGCGTGCTGGAACAACGCCTCAGAAGCTTCGGCCTGTGGCGTGCATGGCATCTGTTCGGCAGCATTGCAGTGGAAACGCTCGGGCTTCCAGCCCATAAAATGCCCTTCTACAGCCTCTGCCACCCCGGAAAACAACAAGCACTGTCGTTCATCCTCGATGCAGGAAACTTTGGACGTTATCGCACAGACACAGGGCCCCGCCCCGAAAGCTACTGGGGCGGAAAGCGGCACTCGCTGAAAGGCAACATGCAACACTTCAGGAATTTCCTCACAATACTGCCGACCGAAGTGACAGCCTACGGCACTACATTCCTCTATCGCGGCATGACAAACATCCTGAAAAGACAAAAATGACATCGCAAAGACTACATTACGCATGGAAAGCCTCGGCAGGGGTGAGAGGCCAAATCATAGGGAGTGCACTATGCGGTATGTTGAGAATTACAGCTGCAATGTGTTTTGTCTGGGCCTGCAAACAGTTGATAGACATAGCCACAATGCGGCACGAAGGAAGTTTTACACTCTATGTGGCAATCATGGTGACATGTGCAGCTGTACAGCTGACAGCCTCGGTTCTCACCTCGCGCATCGAGAGCCTTGCCACTGTAAAAATGCGCAACAACCTGCGACAGGAGCTGTTCAGCCACCTCATGGCAGGCAGATACCTCGGCCGGCCGCCACACACCGGAGACCTCATTAACCGCATACAAGAAGACAGCCAGACGCTGGCCGCAATGGCATGTATGTTGATACCGTCGATTGCAGTGTCGCTCATCCAATTCATCGCTGCCTACATATTCCTGTCTGCATTGGATATACATCTGGCATGGATTCTCGCGTTGGTGATGCCTGTGACATTGCTGGCAGGACGCACCTATATCAAAAGAATCAAACGGCTGACCCACGACATCAGAGCAATAGACAGCAAGACACAAGAGCTGATACAGGAACATCTGCAACACTGCACCCTGCTACGCACAATGGAAAGCACCCGGAACTCGGACAATGCCCTCGACACCCTGCACAGCTCGTTGCGGCAGAGTGTAAGGAAACGCACCCGCTATGCGTTGTCGCTACGTGCATGCATGCAAGCCGGCTTTATGGCAGGATACATGGTGGCCTTTCTATGGGGTGCACACGGCATTATGGCAGGATACATATCGTTTGGTATAATGACTGCATTCCTGCAACTGGTAGCCCAATTGCAACGTCCCGTAGTAGACATAGCCCAGAAGTCACACTCCGTGGCACAAGCCCTGGCCTCAGTGGAACGGATGGCCGCACTTTTTGACCTGCCGAAAGAAGAGAATGGAACGCCTATACGACTGAACAAGCCTGTAGGACTGCGCTTTGAACATGTAGACTTCTCCTACATTGCAGGCACGGCAAAGACGGTATGCAACTTCAGCTATGACTTCAAGCCGGGAACAACTACTGCAATCCTTGGCGAATCGGGCATGGGAAAGACCACCTTGATCAGGCTGGCTCTGGCCTTGATTGAGCCCGACAAAGGACACATTATATTATATAACGCAGACAAAGAAATCAAGGCATCTCCCATGACAAGATGCAACATCACATACGTGCCTCAGGGAAATTCGCTGATGAGTGGCAGCATACGTGACAACCTGCTCTTAGGCAACCCCACGGCCGATATGGCAGACATGGAGAGAGCACTTCGCGGAGCTGCAGCCGACTTCGTTGCCGACTTGCCCGACGGGATATATACCCTCTGCGGTGAAAAAGGCGTAGGACTAAGTGAAGGGCAGGCACAGCGCATTGCCATTGCCCGCGGACTGTTAAGAAACGGAAGCATAATGCTGCTCGACGAACCCTCCTCATCGTTGGATGCAGCCACCGAAGTCCTGCTCTTTGAACGGCTGAAAGACTACATGAAAGGCAAGACATTTATAGTGGTGACACACCGCGACAGCGTGTCACACCTGTGCAACAATATAATAAGGATAAGGCGGAACTGAACTATTGCTCCCGCGCAGCATCGCACAACATCTGCTTTTTCCACTCCGCAGGTGTCATGCCCGTCTGCTGCTTGAATATAGTGCAGAAATAGGGACGTGAGGCAAAGCCGGTAGCCAAAGCCAGCTCTTCGAAAGACAAATCGCGGTTGTTTTCCATCATCGACTTGGCTTCCTGAATGCGCAGACGATTAATCCACTCACGGAACGATACCTTATGATGCTTGTTGAAATAGGCCGAAATGTCGGTACGGTTGGTATGGAAGGCTTCGGCCAACGTGTTGATGGTGATGCCCTGTTGCAGGAACTTCTTGTCGCCAACCCACGACTTCACCTTCTCATCCATATTGACAACTTTGTCATTGACGAGCCGGCTTGCAGCATTAGCCTCGGCTGCTTCGGGGACAAGAGCAACGGCTTCCTCTACTTTCTCATAATTAAACATGTAGTTGAGCAGCGACATGAAGATGTAGATGAATACGAATATGCCCGCAAACATGTACATGCCTACGGCCCACAATGGCATGAACGCCATAAACGACCCGATAAGCCCGAAGAAGACAATCAGCAGCGTGCTGTGATAGAGCCATACAATAAAACCCTCGGTATCCTCGGAATAAAAGTCGTCCATCATACGCAGCGAATGTCGGTATGTCCTAAAGAAAACAATGGTGATCCGCAGGCTCTCAAACAGGAAAATGGCTGCTCCCGCCATGACGCCCGCGGCAAAGTCGAGCGCAATCGATACCCAAATGCACACCATGGCCAAGGCATATTTGGCAAAGTCGCGTATGATTCGACGCCGGCTGATGTATGATTCATCCAACAGGGATATATAGGCCATACCCAGCAATATGGCTTCCAGATAATAGCATGTCAGGTTGAGTCCGGCTGCATGGAGCGGAGTGTTTTCCCTGAAATTAAAGAGCCATTGCAACAAGATCTGTATGGCAAACAATCCCAATGCAACACCTACAATCCTGCGAGTCCGATTATAGCTGCGATAGATGTCCCTGTCAGGCACTTTTCCAAACAGCAGAATGAAGGAAAAGACAAAGAGCAAAGGCCATGCCACCAGCAAGGAATTATAATAAAGTGTTTCCATCTGTATCTTTATGTGTGCTGCAAAAATACAAAAAAGGCAGCTCATAAAGAGCCGCCCTCTATTAAAAACGAAAGAAATTAGTCTTCATTCATCCAACTGTTGTCCACAGTATTGTTGGTATTTTCTGCAGGCTGTGTCTGTCTTTCCTGCCGCATGCGTGGCCCGCGTCTGTTATCATTCTGCCTCGACATGCGCGGCCTTCCGTCGGGAGATTCGCCGTTGGGAGCATTGTCGGGCCGCTCTTTTCCGTTTATCATGTCCTGCACCATCTTTTGCGCATTCGGCATTTTGCGCAGACGCATCCAAATTTCGTGGTTTACCTTATCATTGACCTTTCTGTCAATCACCATCCATTGTCCGCCCTGCAGCTTATAGGTAAGTTGCTGCGGTGCGGCTTGCCCTGCTCCGGCAGCACCGGCATCAAGAGTCTCAACCAGGGTAGAATCGTTTTGCTTAGCCAGGGTTCCCTGTTCGGCAATGCCGCATCCTCCACCTCTCACCCCGATGGAAAGGTTGGAATAAGTGCCATCGGCCGATATGATTTTCAGCACAGGCAAGACTCTGACGTCATAGCGTCCGCTGTCGCCTGTCTGGAATCGGCACAACTGCCATATACCTTCGAGCTTTGCTTTCGTTGCCTGTTCGGCTTCAGCCTGTCTGGGATAACTGTTGGCATATGCAGTCAGCGGCAGGCAACCGGCAGCCAACAGCAAAGCGAACATCAGTTCTTTACGGATTTTCTTCATGGCTCTTATTGTTTTAATGTTAGGACTGTTTTGCTGCAATATGGTTTAATCCCCATCCTTATAAAAAGACACAATGCGTCCGTCCTTGATGACTATCCTGCCCAATGTCATTGTCGGCTTCAACGTTGCCGACATCTTACTGTTGGGAGAATGGTAGGAAACGCGCAATTGCCCCTGAAGGTCTTTGAATATCATCGTATGACCGCCGTCGTCGGTGTTTAGAGGGCGTGGGTCCTGTTTCCACGGACCTTCAATCCTGCCATTCTCGGAAACAGCCTGGGCAAAGACATATTTTTGCTTGCCGTCTACCTTGGCAAAGCTTGACCACAGCATTATCAGATGTCCCGTAGCCTTGTCACGGATGATATAGGGTGCATCGGTGACGTAGCAGTCGTGGCCGTCTCTCTTTTCAATAGGAACACACCACGGAGCTTCCGATGCCGAAAACAACCTGACAGGCTGCCCTATGGTTTGCGACAAATCCTTGGAAAGCCGCTGCGCCCATATCTCACCGTCGTGGCATTCCAGCCATTCGCGGCTGAAGACCAACCAAGGTTTGCCTTTCTTGTCTACATAAAGCGAAGCATCGAGGCACTGCATGTCTTCGGGAGTCATCACGGTGCGTTCGTTGTTTACCGGCTTATACGGACCTGCAATGCCGTCGGTTGAACGGAAAATAGCCGTACCACGCTTCTTTCCCTCCGGCGTTACCGTGACAAAAACATAGTGGTTTCCTTTCCATTCATAGGTATCGGGAGCCCACCAATCCTGCGCATTCCGATAGACACCCTCCTGGGGAATCACACGACGCACATAGTCCCAACCGGCCAAATCACGGCTTTGATAAAGTGCCAACCTGCCTTCTTTGTCGGGTGATGCCGACACAATGAGATAGTAGCACCCTGCATGCCTGTCTACCAATATAAACGGATCTCGGCAATACATCTTGCCCGTAGGAAACGATTTGCCGGCAACCATGACTGCCGACTGCAACGATATGAGCAGTGCAACAACGAATGTCTTCAACTTCATATACCTATGTTTGGTACAAAAATACGTATTTTCCGCGAATCCTTTGTATCTTTGCAAGCATAAAAATACAAAGATGCAAGAACGCCAAATCGACAGAGTCAGGTATTTTAATGAGTTGGCAACAACCTGCGAAAAGTACTTTATGCCCTACATCTCCCTGTTCAAGCCCGTTGAACAAGGCATGAACGTGTTGGAGATAGGCTGCGGTGACGGTGGCAATCTGCTTCCTTTCAGCCGCAAAGGATGCGAAGTTGTAGGAGTTGACATGGCACCTTCGCGCATCGAAGTGGCACGCGAATGCTTTCGCCATGCAGGAGCGAAAGGGCAATTCATTGCTTCCGACATCTTCAAAATCAGCGAACTGGAACACCGTTTCGACCTCATCATCTGTCACGATGTGTTGGAGCACATCAACGACAAAGGCCTGTTTCTGACGAACGTGAGCAAATATCTGAGCCGCGGAGGCATGGTGTTCATGTCTTTCCCCGCCTGGCAGATGCCTTTCGGCGGCCACCAGCAGATTTGCCATAACCGGCTGCTCTCGCACCTTCCCTTCTTCCATCTGCTGCCGCGGCCGGTCTACAAAGCCATACTCTCCACAGCCGGCGAGCCGCAGGCCACCATCGACGAACTGATGAACATCAAGACCACACGCTGCCCCATCGAGCTTTTCGAGCGTCTTTCACGAAAGGCCGGATTCACAGTGTGCAACCGCCGCCTTTATTTCATCAATCCTCATTATGAAGTGAAATTCGGATTGCGTCCGCGGCTCCTCATGCCTTTCATCGGAAACATCCCCTGGGTACGCAACTTCTTTACTACCTCCTGCTTTTATATCCTGCAGCCCGGCAGCAAGCAGGCTGCTCCGGCCAATCGTCAAAAAGCATAATCCGGCAGTCTTGTCTGCATGACAAAAACTGCCGGAAAGCAGATTAAGAAATTAATTTGTGTCCGTCTGTGGATTGCTTTTGCAGTTTCGGCAGGCTTGCCTGTGCCTTCAACGGCACATGCCTCCTGCTTACTGCCTATAAGGTCTCTTGTTAGTCGATTTGTAAATTCCCTGCAAAGCTAAGGCGAAAGTCACGATAAAACCGTTCGGAAACAACAAATTCAAATTGCAGATTTGTACAAACCGCTCATCTTAACGTTATTTCACGCACGCAACCATTCTGCGGATAGTGACACGAGAGCGGCAGAGGCAGAAAACGAGGAACGGCACAGCTTTTCCTTTCTTCGTCGGCATTTCCGCACCGACTGTCCTACAGCACAGATTGTGATTATTGCGGTTTCATCGAAAGAATCGGGATGAGTATGCAAAACCAAAGGGAGCAAACAGCAAAAGGTGTGCTTTCTTTTGCGTATCTACCGGACAGATGGCCGATTACACCGATAATGCCGCCGGTATTGAAGCAGGCACGGCAATAGCAAAGCCCCGACACTTTCCTGGCGGAAAAGTGTCGGGGCTTTGCTGAAGATGCGTATTACGCCTATTTCAAAACCACCTTTTTCTTATTGACAATGTAGATGCCTTTGCCCGGAGTGTTGCCGGCCTTGCGTCCCTGAAGGTCATAGATTTCCTTGCCGGTCTGCAGATCTGTGGCGATATTCTTCACCGAAGTGGGGTCACTGCCTGCAATCACATAGGCCGAAGGCCTGCCGGCCGTTGTCTTTTCCATCCATATACTGAAGGCATTGCTGTCGGTCTTGTCGGCTGTCAGGTCAAAGGATGTCCCTGCACCGTTCAGCAGATATTTGCCGCTTGTGAGTGTTACCGGCATGAAGCTTCCATAGAGGGTGATCTCTTCGCCCTTTATGCTCGCGGCCTTGCCGGCCATGGCAACGTCGGTTGCAGTGATGCTGCGTATGCCCTCTTCTTTACTGTTGTTGCAGAAGAGGAACGGCACACCTGCTCCGATTTCATCGGTTTTATCGTCGAAGACTATGTAGTTAACGCCGTCTTTCTCCTCGGTTGCCTTGAAGGCTTTTATCTGAGTGTCGCCGGCGAGGTCGGACTGTTTGATGGCAAAGGGAAGGGTCATTGCGTTGTTGCCTGCCTTATAGCTGAGGTTGAAGGTCAGTTTTTTGGCTGTGAAGTCCTGCGGGGCATAGAAGGGATGTGTGTTGTCGAGCACCATGTTGTGGACCACATTGCCGGCAGCAATGACGTTTTGCATGGTTGTGAGCTGCTCGGGTGCGTTGTCTTCGGCCAGCACGGCAATGTCGTTGTCCTTGAGCACCGGTATGGTGGCACTTTCGGCTTTGCCGTCGGTATAGCGCACAACAGGAGAATTTGTGCCGCGATATACATTCATCGTATAGTAGGTATCGGTCTTCTTGTTAAACATCTTGACGTCTGTGCCATCGGATTGTGCAGCCACCAATGTATATCCGCCTTCGCTGACAAGGTAGGAGGGCAGCATGAACTTCCTGCTGGCCGACACATAGGCAAGATTGCCATCTTTGTCGTAGACCTTTATACCAACGGCGTTCTTGGCCAGGCTTGTGACGGTGACGTAGCCACGGGCATCGACCACGTATATGTATCCCGAGGCCTCGAGATGCTTGGGAAAATCGGTATATTGCCCCATGTCATTACGGCAATTGGCCACCGAATAGCTTTCGAGGGTGCGCTTGGGCTTGCCGTCACGTCCCATTTCTTCGGTCACGCGGTCTTCCACGAAGATGATGTTGCCGTTGGGTTTCCCGCAGGCTTTAATGGCAGCCTTGGTGTCGTCGATGTCTTTTTGTGTGGCCGTAACCAGCCATGTGGCATAGTCGCCCACCTGATATTTCTCTATGGGACGGAAGAAACCCCAGTATTCGAAGTATTCGGAAAGGTCTTCACCTGCCACCTGGCTGCACACACGTGCAAACTTAAGGTAGTCGTCCTTGGCATAGGTGATAGCCGGTGATGTGGGTTGCACGAGGGGCGATTTGCGCAGGGCTTTGAATACTTCCTGGTAGAATGTGGGGTGATTGCCCAGGGCATGATAGTAGAGATACAGCTGGAAGAACATGCGGTTCATGAGTCCTATGGTCTCGCGCTCGCTGTTTTTGCCGTAGAGTTCGAGCCACGAGAGTTTCTGCGGCATCCATTGTTGCATCTCCTGAATGTTCCAGTAGCGGGTGGTATACTTGCCGGTTCGATACATCACCATGTTGGAAAAGAGATTGTTGGACACCTCAGTGGTGCCTACGATGCGTATGGCTCCCTGGTTGCTGTGACCTATTTCGTGGGCCGGGCCCCATAGTGTTCCGTCGCCTTTTATCACATTGTCGTATTGCAGGATGTTGCCGGTAGAGTATTCGTTGTAGCCGGTATAGTAGGATGTGGAGTACATGTAGCTGCCTTCGCTTGTTACGGTTGTACACTCCATCTTGTTGTTGAACTTGCGCGGATATATGTCTTCGTAGATGTCGGGATACTTGTCGCTCTTGAGGAGTCCCATGAGGTCGAGTTCCCAATAGGCTGTGCTGTCCCACACGGCCATGACTTCGGTGATTTTGTCGCGTACATTGTTTTTCACATAGCTGGTGCTCATGTGCCAGTGGATATACTCGCCCATCACGTCAATGACGGGAGCCTTGAAGAGCCCGTCGGCTTTCATCTGTGCCCAGTCCTTGTTGTTGTATTTGGTGCAGTCGAAGAATCCGTTGACGCGTCCGCCTTCGATGTGTATGTCAAGGTTGGCATATCGGGATATGTCGGTGCCGTTCTTTGAGGTATACATGACAAACAGATGGCTGTTGTCGGCGGGAGCCACCACCACGTTGAGTCCTTTTGTCAGTGTCTTCGAGTAGTCTCCGAAGACGCTTGTCGTGCTGGAAGTCTCTATTTTCAGCGTGGCTCCGGTGGGCACATTGCTGCCCACGAAGACATAAAGCACCTGGTTTTTGTCTGCAACGATGCCGGTGGGGTTGTTTTGCCGGCCATAGGCCGACATTTTCAGCTGCTTGGCCCAGTATGAGGGGTCGCTGTAGATGCCGTAGGATGCCACGCGGAATTCTTTTTCCCACTTGGACCATGAATTGTTTTTAATCTTGACTGCGGCCTCCTGTATGGTGGATGGCAGTTCGCTCATGGCCTGACGCAGGGCTGCATCGTCCATAGACCGATATTCGCTCTTGAGGATGGTGCAGGCATCGTCGTCAAAGAATGTGGCCATCATCTGGCGGTATTTGCGCTCGTTGGTCTGTGCATCCTGCAGTGCCTGAAACTCTTTTTGTGCCGCTTCAATATCGGCTTCGGAGGGATTGACTTCCTGGAAATACCATACGGATGCCAGGTTGTCGGTGCCGTTGGATATATACCACCCTACTGCATTATAGTTTTGTGTGGCTGCAGTGTGTAGCACAATGGTCTTGTTGTCCACTATATTGTATCGCAGCTCGTAGGGGAAGTTGTTGTTGACGCTGAGGGTGAATGCCCCGTTGGGCTTGGTGTTGGTGCGATATTGGGTGCTGACCACTCCGCCTTGTTTGAGCAGGTAACGTCCGGTATATGCATTTTTGATGTAGTATCCGGTTCCCTGCTTTTCGAGTGTCCAGTACTGGGTCAGGTCGTCGGCTGTCTCATCGGTTGTCACCCCACGCGACGTGACTGTCTCTATGAGTGCACGGTTGTATTCGGGCGACATGATGCGATAGTACTTGCCTTCTTCCACAAGTGTGCTGCCCGTAAGGCGATCGAAACGCTCCTTGATCTGGTCTTTCGTGATGTCGTCGGCTGCTTCAAACTTCCATTCACTGCCTGTTGCTGCCGAACCATCGCCGGCCGACCAGGGCACCACCCGCGCTGATGCGTCTTCGTGAAGGCAGGATGTGCCCGAAAAGTCGCTTTTCGAACTGATGTTATAATAGGTGTCACCGGATTTTTCAAGGTTCTTGCGGATGTAGAACGTGGCTTTGGCATTGTCGGTGGCATACTTGGTGCTCAGCTTGGTCTGTGGCTGCACATAGCAGCCGTTGCCGATGTTGCGCAGCAGATAAGTGGTGCCTTTCTTTTCGACCAGCCACAACTGGTTGAAATCGTTGGCTTTTCTGGCCGACACAATCAGCTCTCCGCTACTGTTTACAGCCATGATCTTAGAGCTCGAGCGCCCGCTCGTCAGCCGGTAGGCCCCTGTCTGCGGGGTGGTTACAGCCGCTTCGGCCCAACAGGCGAAGCACCATGTTACCAATGTAATGAGTAAACTTTTCATCTTCATATGTCAAGGTTTTATTGTGTTGTGACGCGCCTATTGCAAAGAGTCTTTGCAGATTGCTGCAAAGTTAGCTATTTCCCA
The DNA here is from genome assembly GCA_002439755.1 of Prevotellaceae bacterium UBA6417. Classification (GTDB taxonomy): domain Bacteria; phylum Bacteroidota; class Bacteroidia; order Bacteroidales; family Bacteroidaceae; genus UBA6382. The sequence goes on from DJPH01000040.1 coordinate 29,322, forward strand.
TTGTCTACCAAACAGGTATGAAAGAATCTTCTTATCTTTGTACTTAAAAAAGATGAAGACGTTACTGATTGTGGTGGGCAAGACCCAGAACAAGCATCTGTCGGCCCTGATGGACGACTATCTGGGACGCATCGGCCGCTATCTGCCGTTCGAAATGGAAGTGGTGCCTGATCTGCGCAACACACGCGGCCTGAATGCCGAACAGCAAAAGGAACGTGAAGGCATCAACCTCTTGGCAAAGCTGCACGATGGCGACCGGGTTATACTGCTTGATGAGCGGGGCAAGGAGAAAAGATCCGTGGAATTTGCCCGTTTCATCGACAAAAACCTTCAAGGAAGCAGCCGCCGCATGGTATTTATTATCGGCGGACCTTACGGTTTTTCCGACGATGTCTACAGGCGAGCCGACGAATATCTGTCGCTCTCGCAAATGACTTTTTCGCATCAGATGATACGTCTTCTTTTCCTCGAACAGTATTATCGGGCACTGACCATCCTGCATGGCGAACCCTACCACCACGAGACCGAACCTTCGGAAGCCATGACCCGCAAATAGGCTTCTGCCGCATCACAGGTTGCGATGTGTACATATTGCCATTGCAACATGTACAGGAAACAACGTGTTCTATGTAGGTGAAACAACATGTGACATGTACAGGAAACAACCTGTTTCATGTAGGTGAAACACTGTGTGACATGTACAGGAAACAATGTGTTTCATGTAGGTGAAACAACCTGTGTCATGTACAGGAAACACCATGCAATGTGCCGGCACTCATCCGAAAGGCCCGGATGTCACCACCCATGCTGCACCGGCAAGAAGCACCATCGGGCACACACATCAGCCCGAACAATCAGTTTAACATCTCATTTTTGTCGTTGATGTTACATTTCTATCTCAAAATCGTTTCAGTTTAACATCTAATCGCTATCTTTGCAACCTGCTGTTGGCACACACCACAACAGAAGTTAAACACAGGTCTTCCGAGCTACACCTTATTATATAAGGTAAACACATGTCATTGCCAACAGAATCAAAAAGGACAAAACAATATTATATAACCACACACAATGTCAAATTTAAAATCAAAAGCATGAGAAAGTACTTTATGATGCTGACGCTGCTCCTGCTGGGCGGCTTCGGCCTGAATGCACTTGAAGCACATGCAGGCAAGGCTCCTGCCCCGGAAGACAAGGTCTATACCTGGAGCATGGACGAACCATTGCTTACACGTGTGCTCAACGACGGTACGGGACAGATTGTCTCGAACGCACAGAGCGGAGGCGATGAATCGCCGGGTGACGGCTCCAACTATGAAAACCTCATAGACGGAAACATCGAGACCTTGTTCCACTCTGTATGGTCAACAGACTTTGCAGCCGACGAGGCTCCCAAGACAGGTACGGGATATCACAACCTGCAAGTCAGGTTGGACGAGGCCGTGGACGTATTCTTCTTTCGCTACATAGGGCGAAACAACGACACCTATCACGACAACCCCACCCACATTGTCATTTATGCCACCAACGACGACGAGCTGGGAGCATCGCCCAAGTATGACGTGAGCCCCAACGACAAGTGGAACCTCATCACCGAACTCAAGGAAGGGTTCCCCACCAACGCTGCAGGACTCTACACATCACCTGCAATCGTCATGAACGAAGCCTACAAATATATCCGCTTCGTAGTCAAGAACACCAACACCTGCAACACAGTATCCTGGCGCATGTTTACCTACCCGGACATCACCGGAGTCACCTTCAACGTGAGCGAATTCCAGCTATACCCGGGACACGAAGTCACCGAGCCGTCACAACTGCTGCAAGTGCTTGTAGACAAAATCAAGGACGAAGGCCTGTCAATAGTAGCCGGCACCGACCCCGGATACTATCCGCAAGACAAGGCAGAAGCCTATCACACAGCCTACAACAAAGCCGAAGACGCACTGCTGACAGGCAACGGCGACATGGCAGCCATCTATGAAGAACTCACCAAAACCTACAACGAAGCCAAGGAAGCCCTCATAGGCATGACCAGCGGATACTACAACTTTATCAGCGCCTATGCCGGCTTCGAAGAACAGCAAGAGACACGCATGTGCATGCAGGCAGCCACACAAAGCACCCTGAGATGGAGAGCCTATAACGAAAAAGACGCCTACAGCCTGTTCAAAGTGACCGACCTGGGCGACGGAACCTTCACAGTGCAGAGCGTGGCAACACAGGAATACCTCTCTACCACACCGGGAACAGCCACCGTGCAAAAGACAGCCGTGGAAAGCACACCGCAGATATTCACATCGGTAGGCACACAGCAATGGCTCATTGCCAACACCGAAAACCCGCTGGGATATACAGTAGACGGAGTGTCGGGCGGCGCAGCCAAGACCGGAAACATCGTGACCTGGACCGGAGGTGTCAACACCACATCGTCGTGGTATGTTCACAAGATAACCGACGAAAGCCTTATCAAGGAAATCGAAGCCTCGGCCGAAAGCCAGATAGCAGCCGACCTGCTCAACGAGCTGATAAAGACTTCAAAGGCCACACGGCAACTTGCCAACGACTATATTGCACTGCTCAAAGACGGCGATCAGATAAGTGGCAATGCCAACAGCCCCAGCGATGGAGGCCCGTTCAGCTATCTCATCGACGGCAACATCAACACCTGCGTACACTCGGAATGGAAAGCCGAATGGGCAGCACCCCAGATCGAAGGCAAAGGATGGCACAACCTGCAGTTCGACCTTCGCACACAGGTCAACAAAATCAAGTTCAACTATATCGGACGTAACAACACAAGCGGATGGACAGACTCGCCCAACTACATCTCCATCTACGCCACCAACGACGACGAACTGGCCAAGAGCACGGCTGCAGCCGACTCTACCTTGTGGACACTCATCACTGACCTCACCAAGGCAAATACCGACTTCCCGGCCAACGTTGCCGCGGCCAAGTTCGAATCGGATGTAATAGACTTGGGGTCAGACTACAGATATCTGCGCTTCGTCATCAAGAACACCACCTGCGTGGACGGCGGCAACCGCAGCAACGCATTCGCCTCTCCCAGCGTGACAGGTATCACATTCAATCTGAGCGAACTGCAAATCTATAACGGCATTCCCGCACAGACTTCCGAATACTATACAGTGGAAGGCATGAAAGATGCCTGTGACAACTACGACGCACTCGTAAAGGCCGCAGCCGAAAAGATTGCCAACCTCACAGCCACAACAGCCGATGTGGCAGCCCTCGAAGCAGCAGTTGAAAAAATCAAAGAGCTATATGTGGACCGCACGGTTATCAAGGAAGAAATGGTGAAGATGCTGAAAGAAGCCAACACCATCTATAACGACGTGGTTGCCTACAAGATGATTACCAACGCAGCCAACAACGAAGGAGGCCAGGTATCGGTCAACTCAACCAGCGGAAAAGCCCTGAGCTACCTCATCGACGGCGACAGCGAAGACGGTGAAGCCATATTCCACTCACAATGGGCCGACGGCGATGCAGCATCAATGAAAGACAAGGACATGACAGAAGACAAATGGAAGGAATACAATGAAAAGAACGGTGGAACCGGCATCGGCTACCACAACATACAGTTCCGCCTGAATGTGCCCGAGTCAAAGTTTAACTTTATGTTCATCACCCGCAACAGCGGCACATGGTCTGACACACCCAACTACATCAAGATACTCGCCACCAACGACGAGCAGCTGGGAGCCAGCACCGACAATGCCGACGAATCGAAATGGGACGAGATAGTGACCATGGCCGACAAGTCGTACTATAAGGAGACCTACAACCGCGAACTTCCCGACAACGTTGTGGATGTCAAGTTCCCCACACGTGGCGCATCTCACGTTACATACAACTCGTCCGACATTGACATGGGCAAAGACTACAAGTATATACGCTTTGTGGTTCTCGGCACCAACAACGCAGACCTTGACGGACAGGACCGCAATATCAACCGCGTGTTCAACAGCCCCGACATCACAGGTATCTCGTGGAACCTCACCGAATTCCAACTCTACGGACGCGGAAGTGCCGCTCTTGTCAACAGCATTCCCGGCATGAAAGAAGCCGCCGACAAGCTGAAAGCAGTGCTCGATGTACACAACAACCTGGACGAAACAGCCTACACACAGCAAACCATCGAAGAGCTCCAGAACGCACTTGCAGGAGTCAAGGCCCTCTATGTTGACCGCTCACAACTGGCAAGCATGATGGACACTCTCGTACGAAAGGGACGCAAGCTCTACAGCAGCGTAGTAGGTTCGCGCCTTATCTATAAGGAAGACCAGATGAGTGCCAACAGCTCGCAACCCAGCCAAGGCGGCACGCTCGCCAATCTGATTGACGACAACTACAACACTGTATTTCACAGTATATGGTACAACTCCAATGAAGACGGGCAAGACTTCGGCATGAAGTCACCTAACATTACCGTGGGTGAATGGGAGGATCTTATGAACTCTAACCCTGAGGCCTATCCACATACAGGCACAGGATATCACAACTTGCAAGTTCAATTTGAGCACCCCGTAAGCAAATTCTTCTTTGAATATACCGGACGAAACAACGCAACATGGAGTGATTCTCCCACACAGATTGCCATCTTTGCCACCAACGACGACCAGCTCGGAGCCAGCACCGACAATGCCGACCAAGACTCGTGGGACAGCATTACCGAACTCAACGAAGGAGCCAAAGCCAACAGCGCACTGGCATACTTCCGCTCCGACAACATAGATCTGGGCAAAGAATACAAATATGTAAGGCTCGTTGTCAAGCGCACCACCAACTCCAGCCGTCCCGAAAGCGAGGCCGACCGCATCAACCGCCTGTTCCGTTCACCCGAAGTGACCGGCATCACATGGAACGCTTCAGAATTCCAGGTGTACGAACTCGGCGACAGAGCACAGGTGAACTACGTTGACGGCATGAAAGATGCCGCCGACAAGCTCTATCAGGAAATAGCAGCGACGGAAAACCTCAAAGACCAGGAATTGTCGATGAAAGCATATCAGGGACTCAAGAATGCCGTCAACGACGTGCTGGCCCTCTATGCCGACAATGCAGCCCTGAAGATTAAACTCGGCGAAATCGAAGACGAACTGGCCGAAGCCGAAGTAGACCCATCCAAGGTTGCCTATGCACCCGACCAGAATGTCATTGATGAACTGCAGACAGCTCACGACAATGTGCAGAACAGTGTTACAGACAAGCCTACCAAGGCCGAGATAGACGGGCTTATCGAAACCCTTGAAAAGGCTCACGAAACCTATGTTTCCAAGCTGAACACCGTGCAGCCCGACAAGTGGTACTATATCACCTGCGCATCTGAAGGCTTCTACTCTGACGGCGTGGCTCTCTATATGAACACGGCCAACAGCGGTGACGTCATCAACTGGAAAGGCGCAGACGATGCCCAGCCCTACGAGGGACAGGCTTCTGCCATGTGGCGTTTCGTGCCCATAGAAGGCAAGACAGGCGAATATGCCATCCAGAACTTCTTGACGACACACTACATAGGAGCCTATCGCGGCAAAGGCGATGCCAACCGTCCGCTGATATGCAATGCCGACACCGCTGCATACATTGTCAAATACATCTCCAAGGGCAAGGTGGCCATCATCTCACAGGAAGAAAGCAATACAGAACCCTGTGGCTTCCATGCACAAGAAGGTGACAAGCTGCTCGTGTCCTGGTCGGCCAATTCGGCAGCTTCTGAATGGACTCTCACCGAAATCGAAGATGACATGGCTTCTATCTATATGCCGCAAAACAGCATGCAGCTGCTCACTTTGCCATTCAACATGGAGGAAGAAGGTGCTACCTTGGCAGACCTGAACCCTGACGTTACAACCTACACGCTGAAGAACCTTACCATCGACGAGGAAGGCAAGACCATCGTTGAACTGACAAAAAAGAACACCTTTAAGGCAGGTGAACCGTTTATCATTACCGTAGGCAACTACGAGGAGTATGACAGCAGCATCAGCGAATCCATGCCGATAGTATTCCCGCGCTACAATGACATCATCACCGAAGCCCTCACTGTGAACGGACTGGTTGGTACTCTCGACAAGATTGCACTCAACAAGAAGCGCATGGGCTATGTAACATACGACGGAATCCACTTGACGACAAGCAGCACTGTAATCAACGGACTGAGCGGATATATCAACCCGACATTGGTTGAGCCGCAGGAAGGTGAGACAGACCTGCAAATCGTAATCAACGGTAAGATTGATGCCATCAAGACTGTTGAAACAGTAAAGAACACCATCGTTAATGTTTACACAATAGACGGGAAACTTGTCAAGCGCAATGTAAAGACTTCGGAAGCCACCAAAGGCTTGAAGAAAGGACTCTACATCGTAGGCAAAAAGAAAATAGCCGTTAAGTAATACTGCAAGCAACAAAAGGCTAAAACCTTACAAACAATAATCGGGTGTGCCATTCGGCACACCCGATTATTGTTTGTAGCAACAGCTATAGCATTAGAATCATTCAGCAAACTGCACTTGCCTGCATTACAATAGCACTCTGTGTGTATACCAACACAGTCGATATACACACAGAGTGCTATTCACCCCAATTGGCACGGTCAAGACTGCGGTAGCCCACAGCCTCGGATATATGAAAACCGGTAACCCTTTCGCAACCTTCGAGGTCTGCAATGGTACGTGCCACTTTAAGAATCTTCTCGTAGGCACGGGCCGACATGCTGAACCTTTCCATAGCCGTGCGCAGTATGCACATCCCGCTTTCATCAGGAAGGACATAGTCATGCAGCAATTTAGAATTCATTTGCGCATTGCAATGGATGTGGGGCACATGCTTGAAACGCTTGGTCTGCATCTCTCGTGCTGCCATGACATTACGCCTTATCTCGGCACTGTTTTTACCCGGAGACGCTGATGACAAATCACTGAATGAAAGCGGAACCACTTCACACTGAATATCTATGCGGTCAAGCAATGGACCGCTTATCTTATTCATATAACGCTTTATCTGACCCGGAGAGCACTCACACCGATGCTTGGGATCATTGTAGTAGCCACACGGGCAAGGATTCATGGCTGCCACGAGTTGGAAACTGCACGGAAGCTCGATGTGATATTTAGCTCTATTGATAGAAATAAGACGATCCTCAAGAGGCTGCCTGAGCGTCTCAAGTGCCGAACGGCTGAACTCGGGAAGCTCGTCAAGAAAGAGCACGCCATTATGGGCCAATGATATTTCTCCGGGACGGAAAGTCGCCCCGCCTCCTATCAACGCTACATCTGAAATTGTATGATGAGGGCTGCGAAAAGGCCGTTGCGAAATAAGAGATATCTGCGATGGCAACAGACCGGCCACGGAATGAATCTGCGTTGTCTCCAAGCTTTCAGACAGTGACAACGGCGGCAGAATGGTCGGCATACGCTTAGCCATCATAGACTTTCCACAGCCGGGGCTGCCTATAAGCAGGAGATTATGACCTCCGGCTGCAGCTATTTCAAAAGCACGTTTAACGCTTTCCTGACCACGGACCTCACTAAAGTCTGTTTCAAAATCGGTTTGATGACGGTAAAACTCAGCGCGAGTATCAACTTCCGTTTGCTGCAAGGAATCTTCTCCATTCAAGAAGTCAACAACCTCGATAATATGGCGTGCGCCATATACTTTCAGTCGATCAACCACAGCAGCCTCACGGACATTGGCAACTGGTACTATCAGATTTTCGAATCCTCTCGCACGGGCTTCAATGGCAATAGGAAGACAGCCACACACGGGGCGCAGAGTTCCGTCAAGTCCCAACTCTCCGAGCAAAAGCGTTTTGGATAGCTTGTCGCGGCCAACAATTCCGGCACAAACCATCATTGCTATGGCAATCGGCAAATCGTATGCAGTGCCCTCTTTCCGCAGATTGGCAGGAGCCAGATTAATAATGATTGACTGCTGCGGATGCTTGTAGCCACTGTTGGTGATGGCACTCGTCACCCTGCTGTAGCTTTCGCGGATTGCCGTATCAGGCAATCCGGATATCAGAAGCTTTTGGCCACGATAAGTGTTTACTTCGATTTCAATGATGGTTGCAACCAATCCGTTGACAGCTGCACTGAATAGATGTACTAGCATAATGGACAACCGCTAATGTTTGAAAGCCTTTTCCAACTCTAATGGCAAGTCTGCATCGTTCAAATCCCTTCCTATGATGCGCCCGCTGCGGTCGACAAGTATATTGGTAGGCAAATAGCGCACTCCGAAAGTACGAACCAATGGTGACTGCCAGGACATGCGGTCACAAATCATATACCCGGGAATCGAGTCTGCCCTGACACGCCGTAAAGTCTCTGTCGTATCTGCATCAAGGGATATATTGATAATTCGTATGCTGTCAAGATATTGGCGCAAAACAGAACGCTGTGCCCGCATAGGGTCGGACATCTCTGAGCTCCACGTAGCCCAAAGCGTAATAAGAGCATAATGATTCTTGATCGTAGCATTGTTGACTTTCTTTCCATCAACAGTAACAGCTGAAAATGCAGGTAACTTGTTTCCGGTTCGGCAATTTAATTGCCCTGAAAGCCTGCGTTGCAGCATTTGAAGCGAAGCACGGCCGGGTGCCTTGCCCGACATGAGACGCAACAACTTGCTTATGCGGGCATAATCGGCCTTCTCTTCCGAAAGGAAATATTTCTCCAACACAGCCATTGAAGCGTAACTTGCCGGATTGTGAATGATAAAGTCTTCGGCCAGACGTTTTACCTCGCTTGGTGTTTTCTTCATGATAGAACGGCGGAAGTCCGAAAGTGCCTCATTCTCTTCTGAGCCGGATATACGTGTTGATAGTAAATTATTGGCATCGCCCTTGATTGTGATTGTCTTTCCGGGAATAGCTATAATAGGCATTTGCAAGAAATTAGGGTATTGAACGGTAAGCAATACCGTGTCATACAATTCATGTGTAAAGCTGAACGCCCCATCTGATATACGTATTGTATCAAAACTGCCCCAGGCAGGATCTGTACTGAACACATAAAATTGTCCGTCTTGCAAATGGCGAAAGCTACCTTTAACTGTAACCGAATTGCCACCTTTGCTGCATGCAGAGACAAGTATAAATAAGAGAGCCATAAGGCTGAAAAGAGATTTTCTCATCATGTGCGGCTGTATTGTATTAAACAATAAGGTCCGCTCGTTTTCTGAGCGGACCTTATTTTGTAAGCGGCATTCCGCTTGATTCGTCAAATTAGTTATTTGCTCGTCAAAGTCTTGAACGTAGCATCATTCTGAAGCTTTGCAAACTCCAAGTCTTTAGAAGCATAGTCGGCCAAAGAGGCGTCCTTTGCAATTGCATCACGCAGGTTGTCGACAACAAGGCTGTTGTTGTTGGTACGGGCTGCAATGATAGCTTTCAGGTAACTTGTCATGGCATCTTTCTTCTGTACGGCTGCCAGTGTCTCAGCACCCTTCATATAGTCCTTTGCAAGGATTTGTGCCAAAGCTGCGCTGTTGCTCTTCGTGTCACCGAAGGATTTGACAGCTTGTGCATAATTGCCTTGTTTCAAATACATATTTCCAAGAGCTTCGTTCAACGCTGCGCTACCACTGCCTTTCGACAAGTAGGTTTGAGCTGTTGCAAGATCGTTCTCCAGCAATGAAATCAAACCAAGATTAACATTGGGTTCTGCGGCATTTGCCTTTACAGACAATGCTTTCTTCAAGTAATCCTTGGCTTCGCTATATTTACCGTTGGCATAGGCCATAGTGGCTAAGTCGTTGTAAGCACGATAGTCATTGGGATAGACCTGAGCTGTTTTCTTGTAGATGTCTTCCTTTTCATCGGCTTTGTCGGTCAGTGTTGCGCTATAGAGCAATTCTTCAACGCTCAACTTGGAGGCATCAGATTTGTATTGTGCCTGGATTTCTTCATCGCTACGACCAATCAAATTGTAATTAATGGTCATGCGTGAACGACGCAATTGCGGAAGAATTTCTTTTGCCAAATCAGTGAACGCTGCAGATAAGTTGCGGATTTGGTGCTCACGCTCTTCAGGATCCTGATACATGGAAAGTACACGCAAGATAACTTCCTTGTCCTGCATATTGGATTGAGAAACCAATTCCTTGAAGCCATCCCAGTCTTCTGCGGTATATTTTGTATCCACATTAGCATCCAAACGTACTTTCTTGAGTTGGTTCTTAACATATTTATCAGTTGATTTCTGACGGTTCTTAGCTACTTGTGTATTCAGCTTCATACCGCCATCAGGTGATGCATATGCCGAAATTTCGATGTTTTCCAAAGCCTTGCGTTCTTCATCAGCCTGAATATCCTTTAATGTTTGGATGAACTGCTGAACAGAAACGCCTTTCAATTCGCTGTTTCTGATCTTAGCTTGCTGAATCAAGAACTTGATGCTTGCTTCTTGTTTCTGCTTGATTACATGCTGATAAGCATCGGGTGCAAAAGCCGTTCCGGCACTCTTCAGTGTGCGATTAACCAATTCGGACGTAGAGATTACGCCTTCGCCGATCTTTACATCGGGGATCTTGACGGTTTTCTTGCCTTTCTTTGCATTGAAAGTCAGGTACAAGTCACTCTTTTCCATTTCAGGAACATACTTGAAGTTGGCCTTCATCGTGTAGTTGCCGCCTACACGGTAGGAAATGGTTTGAGCATTACCCTCTACTTTTTCGCCTTGGAACGTAGCCGGTTCACTTTGGGCACTTCCGCCTTGCCATTTCAATACCGGGGTAACAGTTACTGTAGCCTTTTTCTTCATATATTTCTGAGGAAAACGGCCATTAATGGTTACAGGAACCTGACCGCCCACAGATTCAAGCGGAGAGGGATTGATAGAAAAATTGTCTGATGACAATGCGCCCATCTTGCTGCATGAAGTTGTAAGCATAGCTGCAGCAGCTAATGTCAGCGTCAAGTACAATTTACTTTGCATAGATTAAAACATTTATCGTTTAACTTTGGGGCAAAGTTACACAAAATCATCTGACATGTATGCCATTTTCCCGTTTATTTTGTTACATTTCTCTGAAAACATGCAGCTTCACAAGAAAAATGACAATTCCACTGACCAAAGAGCTATATATATTAGTTTGCAAGTGGTTGCTGCCACTTTGGCTTTACCCGTATGAGAGTCATGCCGTCGCGTAGAGGCAGAATCACTTTTTCCACCCGTTTGTCTTGTGCCACGAAATCGTTAAAAGCACATATTCCTTGCGTCTGTGCGTCATTATCGTATTCAGAATCTACGACATGACCATCCCACAGTGTATTGTCTGCCAATATGAACCCGCCATCTTCAAGAACATTTAACGACATTTCGTAATATTCCTTGTACTGGCGTTTGTTCCCGTCTATAAATATCATGTCGAAACGCTCGCTTTTGTCCAGATCCTTTAATACATCCCCTATCCTGAATTCGATATGTTCGGCCCATGGTGATTGCTCCAAGCGCGTTCGGGTGAAGTCTTCCAGCTCGTCATTTATCTCGTAAGTGACTATCTTTCCATTGTCAGTTAAGGCCGAAGCCATGCAGAGTGCAGAATAACCTGTATAGGTCCCAATCTCCAATATGCGGTGCGGACGTATCATCTGTACCACCATTCTCAAAAAGCACCCTTGCAGATGTCCGGAAGCCATGTGGGAGCGGACAAGATAAATGTTGGTCTCCCTGTACAGGCGGGCCATATAGGGATTCTCTTCGTCTATGTGAGACAGTATATAGTCTTCCAAATCCATGCCGGCAGAATAGCGTCTCAACTTTGTTTCTTGTAGTCTACAAGTGCTTCGATTGCAAGGCGGTAGCCATTCATTCCAAAGCCGCAGATAACTCCTTTGCAGGCGGGAGATATCATGGAGTGGTGACGGAATGCTTCGCGCCGGAAAACGTTTGATATATGCAGCTCTACCACAGGTGTTGTAATGGAACGGATGGCATCATGAAGCGCTACGGATGTATGCGTGTAGGCACCTGCATTAAGGATGATGCCATCATAGCTGAACCCGACCTCATGTATCTTGTCTATCATAAACCCCTCCACGTTACTTTGGAAGTAATCGATTTGTATCTCCGGATAAGCTGCCCGCAATTGGCTCAGGCAGGTATCAAAACCCTCGCTACCATAAATCTCGGGTTCGCGCACACCAAGCAGGTTCAGGTTGGGACCGTTAATTATTTGTATTCTCATAGATGCTATTCTTTCCGATTTTGCTACTTTTGCTCCATATAGTGGCAAAGTTATGAAAAATATCTCCAAAACTGCGACATCCGACGGCAATAATCTTGACGGCATCCGCTCTGCCGAGCGTGAAGGACTGTTGAAACGTTACCATAGTTACCTGCTTTTGGAAAAGTCTTTTTCCGCCAATACGGTGGATGCTTACCTGCGCGATGTAGAAAAACTGCTCGTTTTTCTCGGCAACTCGGGTCTGCAGCCGCAAGAAGCCCGCATTGAAGACCTCAGAGCGTTTGCCGCAGGCCTGCACGACATAGGCATAGAGCCCCGTTCGCAAGCCCGCATCCTGAGCGGTGTGCGTTCGCTATACCGCTTCATGATGTTGGAACACCTAATAGATGACGACCCTTCCGAGCTGCTTGAATCCCCCAAGATTGGCTTCCATCTGCCATCGGTCCTTTCGGTTGAAGAGATAGACCGCATGATTTCGTGCATTGACCTAAGCAAAAAGGAAGGGCAGAGAAATCGTGCTATCATTGAGACTCTTTACAGTTGTGGCTTGCGTGTCAGCGAGCTTTGCCATTTAAAAATTTCCAATCTGTATTTGCAGGAAGGCTATATCCGCATTTTCGGAAAGGGCAGCAAGGAACGTCTTGTGCCCATTTCGCCGCGTGCCGTCAAGGAGCTGCAAAACTATTTCATTGACCGCAACATGCTGGACATACCGCCCGAATATGCCGACTATGTGTTCATCACTGTTCGCCGGCATACCAAAAACATCGGACGTATCATGGTTTTCTGCCTCATCAAAGCCTTGGCAAAGGCTGCGGGAATTGACAAAGACATCAGTCCCCACACGCTTCGCCACAGCTTTGCCACCCATTTGTTGGAAGGAGGTGCCGACCTACGTGCCATCCAGGCCATGCTTGGACACGAAAGCATTGCCACAACCGAGATCTACACCCACATAGACCGCTCGCGCCTGCGTCAGGAAATATTGGAACATCATCCCCGCAACATTGCCAGTCGGCAGCACACACCATCCCCGCGGGATGGCAGATAGGCACAGAAGTCTCTACATACATTGCCCGCCCTTGCCTTTCCTTGCCGCCATAAAAAGCCTGATGTTTATTGGCTTTCTCGAAACTTTCCATTAATTTTGCTCTTGATTCGAACTTTACGAAGACCAGACAATGAGCATAACATCTCTTATACGTCCTTATTTCGAAAGCCGCTACCGCCATTCCGAGCAGTGCGAACGAAACGCCGATGATGTGCAACGCCGTCTGTTGCAAAGACTGTTGCAACAGGCAGCCGGCACAGAATGGGGACAAAAATATCACTATGACGGCATCCGCAACTACGGGCAATTTGCCAAAGATGTGCCGGTATGCACCTACGAAGACCTGAAAGGCTATATCGACCGTATGCGACATGGCGAGAAGGACATACTGTGGCCGGGTCGCATAAAGTGGTATGCCAAGTCGTCGGGCACTACCAATGACAAGAGCAAGTATATACCCGTGAGCCAGGAAGGGCTGCAAGGCATCCACTATGCCGGCGGAAAGGATGTTGTGGCCTATTATCTTCACAACAATCCACAAAGCAGACTTTTCGACGGACGCGCACTGATTCTGGGCGGAAGTCACGAACCCAACTACAACGTTCCCGAGAGTCTGGTGGGTGACTTGAGTGCCATCCTGATTGAAAACATCAATCCCCTGGCCAACATGGTAAGGATACCACCCAAGAAGATAGCCTTATTGTCTGACTTCGAGACCAAGCGCGACCTCATAGCACGTATGGCCATGAACAAGAACGTCACCAATTTGAGTGGTGTTCCTTCGTGGATGCTTTCCGTGCTGAGCCGCATGTTGGAACTTGCAGGCAAGGACCATGTCACCGACATCTGGCCTAATCTTGAAGTGTTCTTCCACGGAGGCGTGGCCTTTACGCCCTACAGGCAAACCTACGAAAAGCTCATTCCTTCGGACAAGATGCACTACATGGAGACCTACAATGCCAGTGAAGGATTCTTCGGGCTCCAAGACGATCCATCCGACAAGGCCATGCGTCTGATGACCGGCTACGGGGTCTTCTACGAGTTCATTCCGCTTGAGGAAGTGGGCAAAGACCATCCCCGGGTGTTGCCATTATGGGAAGTAGAGACCGGAAAGAACTATGCCATCGTCATCACTACCACGTGCGGACTGTGGCGCTATCAGATAGGCGACACCGTAAAGTTTACCTCCGTACGTCCCTATAAGTTTGTCATCAGCGGCCGCACCAAGAGCTTCATCAATGCCTTTGGCGAGGAGCTCATCGTTGACAATGCAGAGAAAGGGCTGGCCGAAGCATGCAAGGCAACAGGAGCCATAGTCAGCGAATACACCGCTGCCCCCATCTTTATGGATGCCAATGCCAAATGCCGGCATCAATGGATGATAGAATTCCGTGTAAAGCCCGATTCCGTGGAGCACTTTGCCACCGTGTTGGACGAGGCATTGCAGAAAATCAACTCCGACTATGAGGCCAAACGCAGCAAAAACATCACCTTACAGCCGTTGGAGGTCATTACAGCCCGCACCGGCCTCTTTGATGATTGGCTGAAGGGAAAAGGCAAGTTGGGAGGCCAGCACAAAGTGCCCCGCCTCTGCAATAACAGGAACATCATGGACGAACTCATCGGCCTGAACAAGTAACAGCAAGCACATGAAGCTAAGCCGCCTACTCAGCGTTCTCTTTTTTGCCGCATTGCTCGCCTTAGGATGTGCAAGCCCCGGAAGTCCCGATGGCGGGCCTTACGACGAAACCCCTCCGATGGTGGTCGGCTCAACCCCTAAATATGGCAATCTCAACACTAAGAGCAAGAAAGTGGAGATCTACTTCAACGAATTTATCAAAGTAGAGAATGCCTCGGAAAAAGTCGTGGTAAGTCCGCCACAGCTGAACCAGCCCGAGATAACAGGTCTGGGAAAGAAAATCAAGGTATCCCTACAGGACTCGCTGAAAGACAACACAACCTACACCATAGACTTCTCGGATGCCATCGTCGACAATAACGAGGGAAACCCCTTGGGCCATTACACATTTGTGTTTTCAACTGGCAACACCACAGACACCATGGAAGTGGCAGGCAAGGTGCTTGACGCACGCAACTTAGAGCCCGTTAAGGGAATTCTGGTAGGTCTTCATAGCGACACCACAGACTCGGCTTTCCTGAAACGTCCATTCGTGCGTGTGGCACGCACCAACGGGAGCGGCGAGTTCATTGTAAAAGGTGTGGCTCCCGGCCGATACCGTGCCTATGCCCTCGAGGATGCCGACGGCAACTTTGCCTTTTCACAAAAGAGCGAACGCATTGCCTTTCTGCCCAAAGTGTTCGAGACGGGCAGCTATCCCGACGTGCGTCCCGACACGGTTTGGCACGACAGCATCCACATTGACAGCATCCGCATTGTTCACTTCACCCATTACACCCCCGACAATCTGGTGTTGATGGCCTTCTTGGAAAGCCATCAGGAAAGGCATCTGCTGAAGACCGAAAGGCCGGTGCCGGAGCATTTCGATGTGTATTTCACTGCACCGTCGACCGAGATCCCGAAGCTGAAAGGGCTGAATTTCGACGAGAAAGATGCCATTGCTCTGGTACGCACCCAGGGCAACGACACCCTTTCCTACTGGTTGAAAGACACGGCACTTGTACACCAGGACACTCTGCTGGCCACTTATACCTATCTCGAAACCGACACCACGGGACAACTGGCCGAGCGCACCGACACCATCAGTTTCGTATCCAAGATTTCGCGGGCCAAGCAGTTGAAACTGCAGGCCGAGCAGGAAAAGAAGTGGAAAAAGGAACAGGAGAGGCTGAAAAAGAAGAACCAGCCCTATCAAACCCGTATGCCTGTGCCTCCGTTTGAGCTGAAGCTCACCGGCACAACCACCATAGCTCCCGACGAGAACCTTACACTGGTGGGCAAGGAACCTATCGCATCTATCGACACAACCAAAATACATCTGCAGCTGCGCATCGACTCAACCTACCATGAGGCCGGCTATCTGTTGAAGCCACATCCCTTATCCCTGTTCCGCGCAACCCTATATGCCGAATGGCGTCCCCAGCAGGAGTACCAGCTGGTTATCGACTCAGCAGCATTCATTAATATATATGGTCAGGCATCGAATGCCCAGAAATACAACATCAGTGTGCCCAGCCTCGACACCTACGCCTCACTATTTCTCAACCTCAAGGGTGTGGAAGACACCATGGCCGTTGTGGAGCTTCTCAGCTCTGCCGACAAACCGTTGCGGAGTGTGCGAAGCAAGGACGGACGTGCCGAATTCTACTTTCTGAAACCCGGAAGCTACTATGTGAGGCTCTTCATCGACCGCAACGGCAACGGCAAATGGGATAGTGGCGACTACGAATCCGGCACATTGCCCGAAGAGACCTATTATTATCCTCACAAGCTCAATCTACGTGCCTTATGGGACGTAGAGCAGGACTGGGATATCAGGGCCGTGCCCATCATTAGGCAGAAGCCGCTGGAAATCACCAAACAAAAGCCCGACAAGAAGAAAACAATCCAAAATAGAAATGCGCAACGTGAAAGAGACAAGAACCGGTAGAGTGTGGGCATTGGTGATGGCCTTGAGCCTCGTCCTATCGGCAGCAAGAGCCCAGAGTGTGGACAACACGGCTTTCAAGAGCGGCGAAACGCTACAATACGACCTGTACTACAATTGGAAGTTCGTGTGGGTCAAGGCAGGTTCGGCTTCGATGAGCATCACCTCGACCATCTACAACGGACAGCCGGCCTATCGCACACGCCTGCTCACACGCGGCTCGTCGCAGGCCGACAGATTCTTTGTGCTGCGCGACACACTCACAAGCATCGTGACACAGGCCGACATGTTGCCACGCTACTACTCCAAGACCGACCTTGAAGACAAGTCATATCGCCAACGCAACGTATGGTTCAGCTACAGCAACGGCCGTGCCCATGCTCGTCAGCGATATATCAATCCACACGGCGTGGTGAGCTGGAAGACAGAGAGCGACAACCTGTGCATCTTTGACATGCTGAGCATCATGCTGCGTGCACGCTCGTTTGACACTTCGGGCTACAAGAAAGGACACAAGATAAAATTCACCATGACCGACGGCGACGGCATCAGCACGCAGACCCTCATCTACAGGGGCCGGAAAAACCTGAAGATGAAGAACGGCAGTGCCACCTACCGTTGCCTGGTGCTCTCGTTCGTGGAATACGAGAAAGGCAAGGAAAAGGAAGTGGTTACATTCTATGTTACCGATGACAAGAACCACATTCCCGTGAGGCTCGACCTTTTTCTCCGCATAGGCACAGCCAAGGCCTACCTGGTAGGACACAAAGGAGTGCGCAACCCCATAACCTCCAAAATCAAGTAGCTTCAACACAGCTCAGGCAGACAGCCTGTTGCGATGTGTACAGATTGAAGTTGCGATGTGTACATATCGCAGGTCACGATGTGGCTGATTGCAGAGTGTTTCATGTACATGAAACACATTGTGATATGTACAGGAAACAACCTGTTTCCCCTATAGGAAACACCCTGTTTCATGTGCATGAAACACACTGCAGTCCCAAAGACCTCAGCAAAGGACTGTTGATGTTTTGTCCTGAGATAAAAAATAAGTACCTTTGCGCATTGAAACAAGTTAACATCAGAACACACGGATTATGGGATTACAATGCGGCATAGTCGGCCTGCCCAATGTGGGCAAATCGACCCTTTTCAACTGCCTGAGCAATGCAAAGGCGCAGGCAGCCAACTTTCCTTTCTGCACCATAGAACCTAACGTAGGAGTCATCACCGTGCCCGACGAGCGGTTGCAGAAACTGGCAGAACTGGTACATCCGGGCAAAATCGTGCCCACCACAGTCGAAATAGTGGATATTGCCGGCCTCGTAAAAGGGGCAAGCAAGGGTGAAGGCTTGGGCAACCAGTTCCTGGCCAACATACGCGAGACCGATGCCATTATACATGTGTTGCGCTGCTTCGACGATGAAAACGTGACCCATGTCGACGGAAGCGTAGACCCGGTGCGCGACAAGGAAATCATAGATGCCGAACTACAGATAAAAGACCTCGACACCATAGACAACCGTCTGCGCAAGGTTGAAAAGGTGGCCCAGATGGGCGGCGACCAAAGTGCCAAGACAGAATATGCCGTGCTCACGGCCTATAAGGCAGCACTCGAGAAAGGACTCTCGGCACGCACCGTCACCTTTGAAAAGAAAGAAGAAATACAAGCAGCACGCAACCTGTTTCTGCTCACGGCCAAACCTGTACTCTACGTATGCAACGTTGACGAAGCCAGTGCAGCCACAGGCAACCAATATGTAGAAGCAGTGCGCGAGGCCATCAAGGACGAACATGCCGACCTGCTCGTGGTGGCAGCAAGAACCGAGGCCGACATTGCCGAACTCGAAACCTACGAAGAAAGACAAATGTTCCTTCAAGACGTCGGACTGACCGAATCGGGGAGCAACCGCTTGATAAAAGCTGCCTACAGACTGCTCAATCTCGAAACCTTTATCACAGCCGGCGAAATGGAGGTTAAGGCATGGACCTATCGCAAAGGGTGGAAAGCACCCCAGTGTGCCGGAGTCATACACACCGACTTTGAAAAAGGATTCATCAGAGCCGAAGTCATCAAATATGACGACTACATCAAATATGGCAGCGAAGCCGCAGTGCGCGAAGCCGGACGGCTCAATGTGGAAGGCAAAGATTATGTAGTGCAGGACGGCGACATCATGCATTTCCGCTTCAACGTATAAACACACCCGTCACCATGCTTTCGTTCATCAACTGGTCGCCCGACATCATCGCCTTCCACATCTTCGGGTTTCCCATACGCTGGTATGCCCTCTGCTGGTGCACGGCCCTCTATCTG
Organism: Prevotellaceae bacterium UBA6417; assembly: GCA_002439755.1. Taxonomy (GTDB): domain Bacteria; phylum Bacteroidota; class Bacteroidia; order Bacteroidales; family Bacteroidaceae; genus UBA6382. The sequence goes on from DJPH01000040.1 coordinate 48,472, forward strand.
GCCTACCTCAACATGCATCGTCTGTATCGCCAACAGAAAATCAGCGATGCCCTGTTCGAGCCCATCTTTGTCTACTGCTTCCTGGGTGTGCTCATAGGGGCACGCCTCGGCCACTGCCTGTTTTATGAACCCGGATACTTCCTTACCCACCCCGTGGAAATGGTGTTTCCCATACGCCGCTTTGCCGACGGATGGAAAATAGTCGGCTATGAAGGACTGTCGAGCCACGGCGGCGTCATAGGACTCCTCATAGCCATCTGGCTCTATTGTCGGAAAACGAAGATGAACATCATGCACGTCCTTGACAACATGGGCATAATAACACCCCTCTCGGCAGCCTTCATACGCCTGGGAAACCTCATGAACTCAGAGATAGTAGGCAATGCCACCGACCTACCATGGGGCTTTATCTTTGCACGCAACGGCGAAGACTTTCCACGCCACCCCGCACAGCTCTACGAAAGCATCGCCTATCTGCTCTTCTTTATAGCCATACAGATAGTCTACCACCATAAGAAAGACAAGGTGGGATCGGGATATTTCTTCGGACTGTGCCTCACATGCATCTTCACCTTCCGCTTCTTCATAGAATTCATCAAAGCCGACCAGGTGGCAGCCGAAGCCGACTTCATCATCAACATAGGCCAGCTGCTCAGCCTGCCCCTCGTGGCAATAGGCATCTACTGCCTCAGAGGCGGCAAGTATTGCAGGCTGCTCGCAGAGAAAAAATGATACGCATCATTGCCACGGCCATCGCCATTCTCACAGCAACCAGTGCCTGCCCTGACATGGCCAAAAGCCATGACCAGACTCCACACGTCAACCAGAGCCCACTCGAAATCCGCTTTGACCAACCCACCACCCTCAAGGGTGCTCTGCCCTGGTACTACGGAAAGCCCCCTGGATATAACGGCAAAGTGCCTATAGGATATGGCAACGCAGCCCTCGTCGACCCCTATTGGGAACAGGCCTCACTGCCTGTAGGCAACGGAATGCTGGGAGCCTCCATCTTCGGTGCCATAGCAACCGAACGCATCTCCCTGAACGAAAAGTCGCTTTGGATAGGCGGCCCCAACACAGAAAAGGGAGCAGCCTATTACTGGAACGTCAACAAAGCATCGGCCGACAAGGTGAAAGAAATACGCGAAGCCTTTGCACGCGGCGACCACAGGCTGGCCTCGCAGCTCACAAGCCAAAACATGAACGGCATCGTATCCTATGAACCACAAGACGAAAATCCCTTCAGGTTTGGCACATTCACCACACTGGGCGAGCTCCACATAGCCACAGGCATCGACCCGACAAGCATCACCGGCTATGAACGTGTGCTTTCACTCGACAGCGCAATGGCACGCATCGCATTCACCGACAGCCACACCCGGACACGATATACCCGCGAAACCTTCTGCTCATATCCCGACAACGTCATGGTGATGCGCTACAAGGCCGACCGGAAGAAGCAGCAAAACCTGCAACTCACCTACCACCCCAACCCGCTGGCCACAGGCACCTGCACACCACAAGGCAAAGACGCCATCTGCTACAAAGCCACATTAGACAACAACGGCATGCAGTTCTGCCTGCTCATAAAGGCACTGACCAAGGGCGGAACCATTGACAATACAGGCGGAAAACTGACCGTCAGCAATGCCGACGAAGCTATATTCATCGTCACGGCCGGCACAGACTACAAGATGAACTTTGACCCCGACTTTGACGACCCCAAGACCTACGTGGGCAGCAATCCCGAGCCGGCAGCACAAAAGAGGCTGCTGACAGCCTCCAAAATGGGCTACCAAAAGCTGCTCAAACGCCACCTGCACGACTACATGCCACTGTTCGGACGCGTCAGGCTCAAACTGGGCGGCAGCAACACCGCCACATCCCACATCTCCACCCCGGAACGCCTCAGACAATATCGACAAGGAAAACACGACACCTATCTGGAATCGCTCTACTTTCAATACGGCCGCTACCTGCTCATAGCCTCATCGCGCAAAGGAGCACTCCCCGCCAATCTGCAAGGAATATGGCTCAACAACATCAACGGACCCTGGCACTGCGACTACCACAACAACATCAACATACAGATGAACTACTGGCCCGCACTCACAGGCAACCTGGCCGAATGCGTGCAACCACTCACCGACTACATCAAAACACAGGTCAAACCGGGTGCCGTCACCGCTAAAAGCTACTACGGAGCACGGGGATGGACCTCATCCATATCGGGCAACCCGTTCGGATTTACCGCACCTCTGCGCGACCGTAATATGCAATACAACCTTTGCTTTGCGGCAGGGCCGTGGCTGGCAACCCACCTATGGGAATACTACGACTATACACGTGACACGGACTGGTTGCGCACAGAAGGATACCCGATCATCAAGGGCGCAGCACAATTTGCGTGTGACTTCCTGTGGCACAAAGCCGATGGAACCTATACGGCAGCACCGAGCACATCACCCGAACACGGTGACGTGGACGAAGGAGCCACATTCGTGCATGCCGTGGTGCGCGAACTGCTGGCCGACGCCGTCAAGGCCGCACACCTGCTCCATGTCGACACCGAAGAAGCAAAGCAATGGCAACACGTGGCAGACCACCTGGTGCCCTACCGCATAGGACGCTACGGGCAACTGCTGGAATGGAGCACCGACATCGACGACCCCAACGACCGGCACCGTCATGTCAACCACCTCTTCGGGCTACATCCCGGAAGTCACATCAGCCCATCTGCCACACCTCAACTCGCAAAAGCAGCACGCACCGTGCTCGAACATCGCGGAGACGGAGCCACAGGATGGAGCATGGGATGGAAACTCAACCTGTGGGCACGGCTACACGACGGCGACCATGCGTACAAGCTCTATGGCAACCTGCTCAAGAACGGCACGGCCGACAACCTCTGGGATATGCACCCTCCATTCCAGATAGACGGCAATTTCGGGGGCACAGCCGGCATTATCGAAATGCTGATGCAAAGCCATACAGGCTGTATTCACCTGCTTCCCGCATTGCCGGATGCATGGAGCGAAGGCTCCGTTGAAGGGCTGATGGCACGCGGAAATTTCGGCATTGACATTGCATGGAAGCAGGGCAAAGCCACCAAAGCCACAGTCACATCCCACAAGGGCGGCAACTGCACCATACGCTACGGCAACAGCATCCTCGAGTTTCCCACCAAAGCAGGGAAACAATATACCCTGACTTTCGACAACAACAGCCAACCCGCCCTGCAATAGAAGGCAGAGCAAACTAAAAGCCGCGCCCGGAAACATCCGTGGCGCGGCCAACTCTATTATCAACCAACCTGCTTCTCAGCAGTTATTTCGCTTGTCGCAATAAGGCAACTTATAGGGACGACGGTATTCGTACCAGTAGAGACGATGTGCAGCAGCCTCCTTATCACCCTCGAAACTCAGCAAAGCGGGATTCCACTTAACCGGACGCTTCAATTCACGTGCAATATTGAAGAGGCAGCAAAGTGTATTGGTGCTGCATCCGTATTCCACGGGAGCGATAGGATCCTTATGCGCACGGATGGCATCGATGAAGTTCTGCATATGCGGAGAACTTACTTCATATTGGCCCTTCTCCACCTTTTCTTCCTGTTTCTTGAGCAGGTCTTTCTTGGAGCACTCTATGTAACCGCGTGACACTTTGAGCCAGCCATCATCACCGATAAACTTGATTCCTTGCCAATCAGGCTTGCTTTCGTCAAACGGTTGCTCGGTCATCACAATGCCGTTTGCATATTTCATCGTGGCATGTTTCAGCCCATTGTAGCCCTGAGGAATGAACTCCACCGGACCCAGTCCGTCCATTCCGATGGCAGCCTGAGCAATATCATACATGTGGGCACCCCAGTCTGCGGGATAGCCGTTGCCGGTTTCCTGATACCAACGCCATGCACCCCACAGTTTCTCGTTCACATCCGGATCAAGAGATATGGGAGGACACAAATCTGGATGATAATGAATCTTGGGATCGTTAAGCGGACCCATCCATTGGTTAAAGTTCAGATTGGCAGGTACGCGCTCTTCAGGAAGATTCAAAGGCTTTGGAGGATCGCCTACACGAACATGTATCTCATTAATGTGACCTATGCCACCTGCACGTACCAAAGCTATGGCTTGCTGGAACTCCTTGCTGGAACGTTGCTGGCTACCCATCTGCATAATGCGGTGGTTGGCACGTACAGCTGCCTGCACGGCCAGTCCTTCGGTAATGGTATATGCCAAAGGCTTCTGGCAATAAACATCCTTACCTGCCTGGCAGGAATGAATGGCAATCAATGCATGCCAGTGGTCGGGAGTGGCAATCTCTATGGCATCGATGTCCTTGCGCTCCAATAAGTCTTCATAAAATTCGTACATGTCGCAACGCTCATTCTGGCCTGACTTCTTCTGCCATTCGGCCACACGGCGGCGAAAACGCTCGCGCTTGATTGAATCGACGTCACAGCATGCTGCCACCTGTACACCGGGGCACTCGGAAAAACTGTAGAAGTCGCTCAGTCCTTGCTGGCCTAAGCCGACAAAGCCCAATACTATACGATCACTTGGAGCTATCTTTACTCCGTTCAATGTCCAACTCGGCAATATGGTCAGACTGGCCAGACCCAATGCCGAAAGACCCAAAAAGTCCCTACGCGACATTTCTTTGGAATCACCGGCAGACTGACTTTTCTTCAATTCCTTGGAATTGCTTTGCTTGTTTGTTTCTTTCTCCATTTTAATATCTTTGAAGTTACTTATGTATTCCGCTGTAAAATTAATCATTTTGCTTTGTTTACAGCGCAAAAGCTGTATTTATTTTCACTTACAGGCCTCACTTTCTTCAATCTTTATACAGCATCTTCATTTCCACCCCTACCGGATAGGTCTTGGTGGCCCCGGCGGCTTTCAATGTGACACGTACAGGCCGACGGGCGTTGACATGCACTTTTGCAACTGAAGTCTCCATGTTGTCTACCACCAGTTCGCCATCCGACAGGCGGGCCCTGCAATTCCAGGCCTCTACATCTCCCGATGACGGTACTACGACATATGCCGTCGTCATGACACACTCTTCCATGGCCTTGAACATTTCAAACACGGTATTGTCGCCCGAACCGCCGGACTGGCCGAAATCACATATCTGATCCTGATTGGCAGGACGCAGCCAGTTGCTGATAAGGTCAAGGTATTGCTCACCCACGATGCTGTCACAACGGCCCCAGCCCTGCGGTTCTTTCTTGTCGGGAACGCATACCCAGGACTCCAGATAAGGGTCGGGCAGGAAGCCCCACCGTATCTTTCCATCGTCGCGCACCACTTGCATGCAAGCCCCCATCGTGTCCATCATGTTCGACAGATAGTGGGTCTCGCCCGTCAGCAAGTAAAGGTAATAATAGGCATATATCTTCCATGAAGTCCAACCGTGAGGGGAATTCATCACCTGATTGGGTGAGAAATACACGTCGAGAGCCTCCCAAAAGCGCAGTGTTGCGCCACGCATGCGGCAATCGGGTATGAGGTTTTGCTCCAGACAACGATGCTTCTGCATCATGTATCGGGCAGCCATGGCCATCCGCATTCGCTCGCCTTCATCGGCCGACAGCAGGCCGGCCATGCCCATCTGCAGGGCACTGCACGAAATCATCCCGTCTTCGAAAGTCATGTCGCCCTCGGTTTCTATGTCATCAAGGCGACGTGCCAAATCGTCGGCTGCACGCATGGCCGACTGCAGATGGCGGCGATAGGGAGCCAGCCAACAGGTATCCGTGGCTGCAGCCTCCTTTTCTGCCATGGCAAGTTCCATCATTGATTTGGCCGGATAGATGACAGCGGTATAATGAACCCCCTTCGAACGATAAGAACCATCTTTCCATTGCACACTGTCGGAACACAGGAAATCACCGACACGCGAAGCCCATCGTAGGTATTTAGACTTGCCTGTCGACCTCCAATAATCCACCAATATGCCTGCAAGGGTTGAGAAGTTTTGTATGCGGTGGGGAAGTACACGGGCACTCAACGGCACACCCCGCGATGTATCTATAACCATGCACACACGCCGTTCAAATATCTGCTCTAGCTTCCCGTCTGAATCGGGCTTCGGCATGTGCCACGCACCAAGAGCACCGGCATAATAACCGTATATCTGCTCTGCCGAACCTCCGGCCATCGGTGGGTATTTGACCACCCAGTCACGGGCAGCGTTTAAATACCAATTCCAAGCCTTGCGGACGTAAAACGAAGCCTCAGCTTTTTTCTTGTTCTGCGAAAGAATTTGCAGCTTGTATACTCCGGGTACGTCAGGCGTGTTGAAATCACACTGATAAACCGATGATGCGACTTTCTTGAAGTGCTTAAACGATATGGAGTGCTTCTTTCCATCGGGCCGCACAAGAACAGCCGAACGCATACCTTTCGCAGAAAAGACCTTAAATGAGAGGCTCTCGCCGGGGACCAACGTATAACGCTTCAGTTCAATCATCGGTGACAGCAGCCATTGAGCCAGTTTGGGCTTTATGCTGTCCATCGTGTTTACCATTCCCAAATGGAAATACCAATAACGGGTTTCACCCGGTTTCAAGCGTGTCAAATGCTGCGGATGACGCTCGGGCAAAGGCAGACGATGGAGCAAATCAAAACTTGCCGTCTTTATCTGATGCCCCCATCCCCACTCTTTCTTTTCTTCTTGAATATAATTAAGGGCATATGAGGCTACAGGAGAATACGAGCCCAAGGCCAATATCACTCCGCGCGGAGACATCAGATAGCCCCATGCAAAGTTCCTTTCACAACGCATCAAGGTCGGAAAGAACTTTTTGTCCCATTCAGGAAAGGTATGCATCTCGGCATCCACACCGACACGCATCCTGAGACGCACAGGCTCATAAGGCACCGAACCGGCATTGTGAGCTGAAAGCACCACTTGCAAATGGTCACCCAACGGCCTGTATGACAAACTAAGTTCGACATCACCCTTGCGGCCAACAAAGCGTTGGCCATCGGCACGAAGCTGCAACCCCTCAAAGGAAGGGCCACCCATGGTATCTGTGCGGAAAGGCACGACTTCGCGGCTGCCACTAACATCACCGACGAACTCCTTGATAACACCGCTATTGTCATCTATCGTAACTTCCCAGCCATCGCCTTTCAATACACGGGCAGAAGCATTTGCCATGCCGAAAAACAAACAACAAATAGAGCAGACAAGAGCCGCCTTTAGGTAAATCCTTAAAAATCCCATCTTTTAAATCTTTGTCATAATATATAGCCTGCAAGCGTCTACAGGCTCTAAACACCACAAAAGTACGAAAAAAGCAGCCATAAGCCCCCGAAACATAAGACAAAACAAACCTTCTCATCGGTAAAATCCGAATGTTTTCCGTATTTTTGCGACAAATAATTAACACGATAGTTCTATGGATTGGATAAAAAAAGACAATGTCGGATGGGTGGATTTGCTTCGCATCATCGCCATTTTTGCTGTTGTATACTCGCACTCATGCGACTTCTTCATTGCACAATTCAATAACGACCGGGCATCGTTCCTGACAGGGTTGTTCATGGAAAGCATCGGACGCCCCTGCGTGGTCTTGATGGTAATGATTTCGGGACATCTGCTGTTGCCAATAAAACAAGGATACACATTAGGTGGTTATTATCGCAAACGCATCGGACGCATTATGATACCTTTGGCGTTTTGGTCATTAGTCCTACCGGTGGCTTTCTACGCCTATTACCGGTACTTCGGACAAAACACTGCCAATCCGATCATTGATGCAAGTTCATTCACTTTGGACAGCATGGTGAATCATATGTATACCTTCATTTTCAACTTCACCTATGAAGGCACTCCCTTATGGTTCCTTTACATGCTTATAGGCCTGTATCTGGCTCTTCCCATCGTAAATGCCTGGCTCGTACAAGCCACCAAGAAGGATCTGCAAACCGTCTTATGTTTGTGGGCAGCCACTTTGGTGCTGTCTTATCTGAAAGTGGCCGTACCGCTGCTTGGAGGAAGCGGTGAAGCAGGTTTCGCCCCCATATTCGGAGAATGCACATGGAATTTTTATGGCTCTTTCTACTATATGTCTGGCTTTATGGGATATATGCTACTGGCATACTACCTAAAAACTTACCCTCTCAATTGGACTTGGGGAAAGACTTTGTCAGTAGCCATACCGGTATATCTGGCAGGATATGCCGTCACATCATTCGGCTACATCTATGTAAACAACCTTTTCCCAGGTGATTACAAATACTTGGAAATTCCATGGTACATGTGCGGCCTCAACGTAGCCATGCAGGCCTTCGGGGTATATATCATATTTGCCAAACTAAAAGTTAAATCACGCCCCTGGCTTTCCAAAGCCGCCGCCATGATGTTCGGCATCTATCTGTGCCATTTCCCCATTGTGCACATCACTTACGATTGGTTCCATTTACCGGAACTGCCATTTCCCGTTCAGATCATACTCATCTCGAGTACATCGTTTGTAATCAGTTACGCCATCACAAGATTGCTCTATAGCATACCCTTGACACGCAAATTGGTAAAATAGCACCTATCAGATGCAAAAAACAGCCTCATTACAATACACAAAACAAAAAAACGCGTACTTTTGCAGTGTGTTCTCATAGATATAGGCAACGTTTTTAAACTCAACCATAATGAAAAAATTAGCATTAGGAATGGCAATGATTATTGCCGCAGGCGCATCATGCACCCAAAAGCCCAAAGGTGGCGAAGCCACAGCAGCAGATTCAACATCAGCAATCCGCATTAACTGCCTGGTAAGTGTAACACCTGAAACACGCGATTCGGTCATCGCACTCAGCAAAGAACTGGTTGACTCATCACTCAATGATGCAGGTAATATCGACTACGCTCTCTACGAAAGCGCTACAGATTCCAACTCGCTGATCATCTTCGAAACATGGAAAGACCAAGCTTCACTTGACAAGCATTCTGCATCGCCACACTTCACGAGATTGGTTCCGGCCATCCAGAAACTTAGTGATATGACCATACAGATTTTCAACAATGGAGCTGCCACAAACGATACCCTGCGTCTGAACTGCATGGTAAAAGTTCCTGCAGAAGTTCGCGATGATGTAATCAACCTGTACAAAGAACTTGTAAAATCCACAAGAGCAGACGACGAAGGAATGATAGACTATGACCTATACTTGAACTCAAATGATCCGACCGACATGATGGTATTTGAGACATGGAAAGACCAGGCATCGCTTGACAAGCATTCGGCTTCTCCGCATTTTAAGCGTTTGGTTCCTCAAATCTCTGAAAAGGCGAAATCCAATGTCGAGAAATTCAATATGACAAAAGAATAACAGCACCCTTATTCATACGTAAAACAGCGGCCGCAAGGAGTAAAATCCATTGCGGCCGCCATTTTATTATGAAGTTCAAAGATTAATCGTTCAGCTTGGCTTTGATGAAGTTGCGGTTGAGACGAGCAATATTGGCAATTGTCTCATTCTTAGGACACACGGCCTCGCATGCACGGGTATTTGTACAGTTCCCGAAGCCTAACTCATCCATTTTAGCAACCATTGCCTTGGCACGCTTTGCTGCTTCGGGCTTGCCTTGCGGAAGAAGTGCAAACTGGCTTACCTTTGAAGAAACAAACAACATGGCCGAACCGTTTTTGCAAGCGGCCACACAAGCACCGCAGCCAATACAAGTTGCGCAGTCCATTGCCTCATCTGCATCGTCCTTGGGAATAAGGATAGCATTTGCATCCTGAGGAGCACCGGTACGAACGGAAATGTATCCGCCGGCCTGCTGAATCTTATCAAAAGCCGAACGGTCTACCATGCAGTCTTTGATAACGGGGAAACCGGCCGAACGCCAAGGCTCAACTGTAATGACATCGCCATCCTTGAAGCGACGCATGTAGAGCTGGCAAGTTGTGGCGCCACGCTCTGTCTTACCATGAGGCGTACCATTAATATACAGCGAGCACATGCCACAGATACCTTCACGGCAATCGTGGTCAAACACAAACGGCTCTTGCTTTTCTTCAACCAACTGTTCATTCAAGATGTCGAGCATTTCGAGGAATGAAGTGTCACCCGGAATGTCTTTCATCTCGCGTTCATCGAAATGTCCTTTATCCTTAGGACCGTTCTGACGCCAATAACGTAATGTGAAACTTATATTTTTGTCCATTGTATTTCAAATTAAGAAGTTCTACTATACCTTATAATTACGGGTCTTTACTTCGATGGCCTCGTACTTCAAAGGTTCTTTATACATGACAGGCTCTTTATCGTCATCGCCCTGATATTCCCAACAGCTTACATAGAAGCAATTCTTATCGTCACGCTTAGCTTCGCCTTCCTCGGTCTGATATTCCTCGCGGAAGTGTCCGCCGCAGCTTTCATTGCGGTTCAATGCATCGAAAGCTATCAATTGTCCCATAAGGATAAAGTCGTAAAGACGCACAGCCTTGTCAAGCTCAAGGTTCATGCCATCCTGATTGCCGGGAACAAACACATGTTCTTCAAATTCCTTGCGCAAATCTTTAAGCATGCCCAAAGCTTTTTCCAGGCCTTCTTTTGTACGAGCCATTCCAACGTACTCCCACATGATATGACCCAGCTTCTTGTGAATGGAATCAACCGATTCATCACCCTGGACAGCCATGATTTTATCCATCTTTGCCTGTACGGCCTTTTCTGCGGCAACAAATTCAGGAGCATCGGTCTTAAAGCGAGGCACCGTAATCTGATCGCTCAGATAATTTTGGATGGTATAAGGCAAAACGAAGTAACCATCGGCCAATCCTTGCATCAGTGCAGATGCACCCAAACGGTTGGCACCGTGATCGGAGAAGTTGCATTCACCGATGGCGAACAGTCCAGGAACAGATGTCTGCAATTCATAATCAACCCACAAACCGCCCATTGTATAGTGTATGGCAGGATATATCATCATAGGATTGTCATAAGGATTTACGTCTGTAATCTCTTCGTACATGTCAAAAAGGTTGCCATAACGCTGCTCTACGACATCACGACCCAATCGGTTGATTGCTTCTGAGAAATCAAGGAATACAGCCAATCCGGTATTGTTTACGCCAAAGCCTTTGTCGCAACGTTCCTTGGCTGCACGGCTTGCCACATCACGCGGAACAAGGTTACCAAATGCGGGATAACGACGCTCCAGATAGTAGTCGCGGTCTTCTTCGGGAATATCACGTCCTTGTATTTCGCCTCTTTGCAGCTTCTTGGCATCCTCTAATTTCTTCGGCACCCATATACGTCCGTCATTGCGCAGTGACTCCGACATCAATGTCAGCTTCGACTGCTTGTCGCCATGCACGGGAATGCAGGTCGGGTGAATCTGGACGAATGCGGGATTGGCAAAATAAGCGCCTTTGCGATAAGCCGCAATTGCCGCAGAGCAGTTACAGCCCATGGCGTTGGTTGAGAGGAAATAGGTGTTGCCATATCCGCCGGTAGCCAATACTACTGTATGAGCAGCAAAACGTTCCAATTTGCCTGTCACGATGTTTTTGGCAATGATACCACGGGCACGGCCGTCAATGATAACGACATCCTCCATCTCGTAACGGGTATACAGCTCAACGGTACCTTCATGAACCTGACGCATCAGGGCAGAATAAGCACCGAGCAAAAGCTGCTGGCCTGTCTGTCCCTTTGCATAGAATGTACGGCTTACTTGAACACCACCGAAAGAACGGTTAGCCAACAAACCTCCGTATTCACGGGCAAAAGGAACACCCTGGGCCACACATTGGTCGATGATGCTGGCACTTACTTCGGCCAGACGGTAAACATTGGCTTCACGGGCACGATAGTCACCACCTTTTACTGTATCATAGAACAAGCGATAGACAGAATCACCGTCGTTCTGATAGTTCTTGGCAGCGTTGATACCACCTTGGGCAGCAATCGAGTGAGCGCGGCGGGGAGAATCCTGAATGCAGAAATTCTTCACCTTAAATCCCATCTCGCCCAATGACGCAGCTGCACTGGCACCAGCCAAACCCGTTCCTACTACTATAATATCAAGTTTACGCTTGTTGGCCGGATTGACCAGCTTCTGATGTGCCTTAAAGTTGGTCCATTTCTCTGAAATAGGACCTTCAGGTATTTTAGAATTTATCGTAGTCATATTTTGTGTTTTAAGTTAGTTTGTAATCCTGTTAGCAACTGGCACCGCAAAAAGCGAACTTCAGCACTACAACGATAAAGAGAAGAATTACTACAGAAGCCCATATATTGCCTATGCACTTCCAACGGTTGAACCACACCTTGCCATTGATGCCCAATGTCTGGATGGCACTCCAAAAACCATGAGTCAAATGGAACCAGATGGCTACGAACCACACGATGTAAAGCACAGCCATCAACGGATTGCCGAATGTCATGCGCATCAGCTCGGTACCGTCGGTCGGATCAACGCAAGCACCGGTGGATATGCCGGTCAGTTCGGCAAACATCATGTTGTAAAAGAAACCATAGAAGTGCAGTACCAGACCAACAATGATGATGACACCCAGAACGAACATGTTTTGAGATGCCCATTCCACTTTTGCCGGTTTGTCTACCACAGCATAACGATTGTCTCCGCGGGCACGTTTGTTCTGCAATGTCAAAATCAAAGCAAAAACAAAGTGAATCACGGCCAAAGCGCCCAAGCCCAAAGTTCCGGCAACTGCATACCAGTTGGCTCCGAGCATGGCACATACTTCATTGTAGGCATCTCCGCTGAAGAGAGCCACCGCATTCATGCAAGCATGAAATGTCAGGAAAAGAACGAGGCAAAGGCCGGTAACCGACATAACCACTTTCTTTCCAATGGATGAATTAATTAACCACATAAATAATTGAATTGTTTTAGTTTATATTATCTCTATCTTTCCCGTCTATAGTCCTCTTCGCTGCCGTGCAGAAAAAGACAGTGCAAATTTACCTTTTTCCCCTCTTTTAACAAAGGAATTGAATACATTAAAAGCCACACGAAGAAAAATCCAGCCTATTATTTAATGTGAGTGCGATGAAATCAGAACAAGGCCGG
>DJPH01000044.1 GCA_002439755.1 Prevotellaceae bacterium UBA6417
CGATTTCCACCAGCGTTTTGAATTAATACACCCATTTCAGGATGGCAACGGCAGAGTCGGGCGTCTGATAATGTTCAAAGAATGCCTGAACCACAACATTGTCCCGTTCATCATCACGGACGAACTGAAGATGTTCTACTATCGAGGCCTACACGAATGGAAAACACTTCCCGGTTACCTCACGGATACCTGTCTGTCAGCACAGGACTATTACAAGAAACTCCTTGACTATTTCAGAATCAAATATTGACAACTGATGCTTGACCGTTCATTAAGAGAGGGAGAAGTTCGTCGCGCTGCTTAGTCAAGTTTGTTATTTCTTGGTTATTCTTGACTATTGCATCAAAGATTGGGCAAAGTTTTTCTTCCAACTTATTAGCAATATCTACATTTGGTGGTAACGCTATTGTACTTTGTCGCAAATGGTCTTGTGTTATATGTCCCATCGTTGTCTTTCTTGCTTCTGCCATTTGCTTGAATACACCTATATAATGTACAAGTTGGTAAAAATAGAAAGAACGAGGATAGTCATTTTTTGATGTTACCTTGAATATGTGTTGGTTTAATCCTCCATTACCATAAGCCCAAAGCATAACTTCCAAAGAAGCAGACCAAGAAAACAAGACATCACCATCAAAGACTTTCACGTCATCTGGAATATCAGCCTTTACCCATTCCGTATCAGATGATATGCCATCGTGCATTTCCTTTATTTTAATAACAGGCAGTTTGTTCTCGTCTGTCGGGCGGTATTTTTGGCAAGCTAAACCATTTGTGTATTCTGCAATATCCAACAATGAGCCACAATGCCACCCCTGCGGTATTTCACGCTTTAGCTTTTCATTCCAAACCATCGCCCCACCGCTCGACTTATACGGCCTTCCCTCCTCGTTTGGGAAGTCAAACTGCACAAACCAATAGTCGTAGAGTTGCTTTGCCATCGCCTCTAAATTATCATTTATCGGCATCGTTTCTTTCTTCCCTTATATTATATAGAGACCAATACAAGTTTTATGACATGAAAGAAGCAATAATACAAGCCGTTTTAGATGGTATGCGAGCAGTTCTAACAGAAAATCAGTTGGAATTGCTGACTGATGTGACCCGAAAGGCATTATCAAAGTGTGAGATTACGCCAAAGTTGGCTGAGGAAGAACAACGCAATAAGGAAAACGCTGAACTTCTTGGGGCTTTTATATCCTCAAAGAAAGTGGAGGGCTGTTCAGACAAGACTATCCACTATTACAGGTCTTCCATTGAGAAGTTGATTGCGAACGTAAAGAAGAACGTGTGCGACATTGCGACCAATGACATTCGCTGCTATCTCGCTGACCAACAAGAACAACGAGGACTTAGCAAGGTTACTATTGACAACTTGCGCCGTATCTATTCCAGCTTCTTCTCTTGGTTGGAAGATGAAGACTACATCACGAAAAGCCCAGTTCGCAGAATACATAAGGTTCGCACGGATGCTTTGGTGAAAGAGGTGCTGACAGATGAGAATATCGAAGTATTGCGTGACAGTTGCCAAGAGTTGCGTGACATTGCCATGATAGACTTGTTGCTCAGTACTGGTATGCGTGTGGGCGAACTTGTGAAAATCAACCGTGAAGATATTGATTTTCAAGAACGCCAATGTGTAGTGTTTGGTAAAGGTAACAAAGAGCGTGAGGTGTATTTCAATGCACGGACAAAAATCCATCTCAAAAAGTATCTGGAGCAACGTACTGACGCAAATCCTGCTTTATTTGTCAGTCTCCATGCGCCATACACTCGACTAACCATCAGTGGTGTGGAAGTTCGTTTGCGCCAACTCGGCAAGAAAGTAAACCTCAATAAGGTTCACCCTCATAAATTCCGTAGAACATTGGCTACAATGGCTATTGACAAAGGGATGCCTATTGAGCAAGTACAGAAAATGTTGGGACACGTGAAAATTGACACTACGCTGCATTATGCTATGGTAAATCAGACAAATGTCAAGATAGCACATCGCAAATTCCTTAATTAAGGTTTACAAATTCTATATTCTGCTTGATTTTGAGTAACTTTGCATCACAAAATGAAAGCAAGCAGAATATGAAAATGACAAAATATAAACTGGGTGAACTGGTAGAGGTTACTCGTGGCGCAAGTCTCTCTGGTCAGTTCTATGCAGAAGAGGGTAAACTGATACGTTTAACCCTTGGAAATTTCAATATGAATGGAGGTGGGTTCAAAGAAAACACTTCCAAGACGGATTTGTATTTTACAGGCACAGTTCGTGACGAGTTTATACTCAACAAAGGTGACATTATCACTCCACTTACAGAGCAATCGCTTGGATTGTTAGGAACAACTGCACGTATTCCCGAAAGTGGCAAGTATATTCAAAGTCAGGATGTAGCCCTTGTAAGATGCAAAGAGGGACTTCTTGACCCTAATTTTTGCTACTATTTGATTTCTTCATCTATTGTGCGACAACAATTGAGTGCTGCTGCGCAACAAACAAAAATACGCCATACATCTCCCGAAAAAATCAAAGGCTGTACCGTTTGGGTGCCAGATTTTGATATTCAGAAGAATATAGGGCGTATTCTTACTGATATAGACAATAAAATTGCCATCAATCGTCAGATAAATGATAATTTAGAGGCGATGGCAAAGCAACTCTACGACTATTGGTTTGTGCAGTTCGACTTCCCAAACGAGGAGGGAAGGCCGTATAAGTCGAGCGGTGGGGCGATGGTTTGGAATGAGAAATTGAAGCGTGAGATACCGCAAGGCTGGTCGACATTGCCAATATCAGCTATACTGGATAAATATCCAACAACAAAGCGATATGAGACAAAAGAATATCTTTCACAAGGAAAATATCCTATTATAGACCAAGGTGACACTTATATTGTAGGTTATACAAATGAAGATGACAATCTTCTTACACGTCATCCTGCGGTATTATTTGGAGACCACTCGACAAAGGTTAAATTCTTAGATTTTGATTTTGCAAGAGGTGCAGATGGAACACAAATTCTGTATTCGTTAAACGACTCTGTTTCTCAATATTATTTGTATTTAGCAGTAAGTACATTGCAGATTCCTAATCCAGGATATTCTCGACATTTCAAGTATTTAAAGGAATTGCCGATTGTAATTCCGAGTTTGAGTATAGCAACTAAATTTGCAAATATAGTCAAGTCATTATTTAAAGAATGGACTAAGAATATTTTCAATAATATTGCTTTAACTAAACAGCGTGACGAACTTCTACCTCTCTTAATGAACGGTCAAGCGTCGTTAAATTATCATTTATCTGCTTGTTGAGTTCAATTTTGCGGTCTATGTCAGCCAACACCTTTCCAATGATATGCTGTTCCTCTATCGATGGAAGCAATACAGGTATATTTCCTATTGTATCATTGGAAAGGGTGTAACGTTGCCCACTACCAGAAGCATTGTTTTCAAAATACTTCTGGATGTAGCGAGTGTGCATAAAAGCATTCAGATATTTTCCGTCAACAATAGCAGAATTAGGAATAATCAAGGCACAATGATAACCAAGAACGACATCCTCGAAGTCATCGGCAATATAAGTAGCAACACCTATATCATCCCTTGTTTCACTATCCTTTGTGATGGCTACCATGCCTTTGTCTATTGAGCACTTGTCAATCTCGGTTTGTTTGGCAGACGCTACCATAAACGACTTTGCCTTTTCTTTGGTGATAGCCCAATTGTAATAGACATCAACAAAGTTGCATAGACGCACTGGCATTTCACCTTCTGTTGTTTTCTTGTCAACGCCACTAATCTCAATTTTAGCAATGTCGGCAAGTTTGTATTTCTTAAGTTCCATTTTGTCTTATCTCTATCTTGAAATAGTGCAAGTTATCCTTGCTGTATTGTTAAAACCAATTTGGTAAGTGACTTGCCAAATTGTATTATTCATTATCAAGCAATCCTCTTATCTCCTTATCAAAGTCAGAGTCAATGCGTTGCGTCTTATTAAAAATATCATACTCTTCTTCCGCTTTCTTCTTGGCTTGCGCTGCCGATATTTTGCCTTTGTCTGGCAATATCTGGTACTTGCGGAATGTCAGAAACTCGTTCACGCTCGATGAGAACTGCGCCATATTGAACGTGTTTTCACGCTCTATAAGGTCTTCGATATAATCAAAGAAACCTGTAACGGCACGTTCCAGTTGTCGGATTTCCTTCTCTTGTAGATAGTTCTTTGCTATGCTGACATCTGATTTCAGAACACGTCCATCTGGGGCATTTTTCCAAGTGGTCAATCCCATGTGGTCTTTCGTATGGTCTGCTTTTGTGTAGATAATCTCTGCAGCAGTCTGTCCCGTGATGGCATAGTGGAAGCGGTTTTGAATCATTGCGTAGAAGTCACGAGTCGTTGGCGAGTTCTTGTCATAGTCCGTGCTGCATTCAGCGTAGATGTCAGTAATCTGCTGCCAAATGCGACGCTCACTTGTACGGATAGAGCGGATGCGTTCAAGCAATTCACGGAAATAATCCTTGCCGAACATTGCATTGCCTTGCTTCAACCGCTCATCGTCCATGGCAAAGCCCTTTTTGATATACTCATTGAGTATTTTTGTTGCCCATTGACGGAAACGAGTGGCTTTCAATGAAGATACACGATAGCCTACGGCAATAATTGCATCAAGAGAGAAGAAATCAACCTTGTGGGTTTGCGTCTTTTCTTCAATTGCACCGTGCTGAGTGGTTATTTCCATTTTGGAAACAACCACATCCTTTTCCAGTTCGCCCTCTTCAAATATATTCTTCAAGTGCTTGCTAATAGCAGGAACGCCAACGCCAAAGAGTTGCGCCATAGCCTTTTGCGTACACCAAAGCGTTTCATACTTGATGACTACTTGCACCTTGCCGTCAGCATCGGGCATATTGTACAGAAGAAATTGTATCTCGTTACTCATCGCTGTTCTCCTTCCCTACATTCGGGTTAAAACTGAGGCTATTCAACTGTTTCAGGATTTCTTCTTCCAATCGGTGACTTTCTTCAAACTGTGCTTTCAGCGTGGTCTTATAGTTGTTCATGCGCTGGTTAAACTCCTCTTCAGTGATGTCCACATAGTCAATCTTGATGTCGAAATATTGACCTGCGGAAAGGCTGTAGCCCTTTTCTTTGATTTCATCATAAGTCACAGCTACTGAGAAATCGTCTACGGCCTCGCAATTACGAAAAGTGCGAACAATCTGTTCCACTTCAAAGTCGCGCAAACGTCTTTTTTTGTTGTTGCCTTCTTTGTATTCCTCTCCTAACTTGCTGGCATCAATCAGAATGACTTTCTCCGCTTTAGCAGACTTGTCAAAGAATAGTACTGAAACATTCGTAGGTGTGGTGGCAAATACATTGCTCGGCATTGACACCACGCCATATACCCAATGTTCATCTACAATGCGTTGCAGAATACGTTTCTCTACACCACTCTTAGCTGTGATAAAACCTGTAAGAATAACAATAGCTCCCTTGCCATTCGGCTTTAGCGAATTGAGCACGTGCTGAATAAAGCACGTGTAGATGGCCATTTTTGGCTTGTTGGGATCAACTTTCTTTACTGCATTCGGTACACCTGCCCAAAAGCGAATAGAGTCGGCAGCCAAGGTTTCACGATACTCTGGAAAATCAAGTTTAAAAGGCGGATTACTCACGATAAAGTCGAACTTCTTCAGCGTGCCATTATCCTCCTTATGCGATGGCTCGGTGAGCGTATTACCTTGTACCACATTCTGCAATGAAGCAGAAAAGTTATTGAGAATAAGGTTCAAGCGCAACATTTCGCTTGACTTTTCAGAAATATCCTGGCTAAAAATGGTGCAACGCTCTTCGCCAATCTGATGAGCCAAAGCCATGAGCAACGTGCCCGTACCTGCCGAGGGGTCGTAACACGTAACACCGCGTAACTCCGCATCATCGCCCACGAGCAATCGTGCCATCACTTGTGCAATGGCGCGAGGCGTGTAATATTCGGCATATTTTCCTCCTCCTGCATTGTTGAACCCTTTTAGCAGATGCTCGAAAATGCGTGAGAAGAAATCGTATTTCTCATCAAATACATCTTCAAAATTGAATGAGGCCACATTACGCATCAGCGACTTGGCAAACTCATCACGCTTTTGTGTATCGGTAACGTAGGTTGTCAACGGAAAGAAGATATTGACTTTGCTCTTTCCCGATGTGGTAACAGAGAAAATCTCGGCATTGAGCGAGGCTATATCTACCAATGTGGCATCGAGCAAAGTAGAAAAATCGCCTTTTGTGGCAGAATTATAAAGATGTGACAACGTATGTTCGGGTTTCAAGCGTGGCACGGAATGTGGCAGATAGCTGAACAAATCTTCCACTTCATCTTCGGTAAAGGTGTCATACTCGGCATCCCATTTCTCCGCTTTTGACAAACGTTCCCCATACATCGGGTCACGCTTGGCTTCATAGCCAAACTTGTCATTGAAGAACTTATAGAGGAACATTTCTGTCACAATCTTGTACTCACTTCCTGTTCCTGCCAATCCGAAAGCTCCAGTGGTGCTTTTAAGAGAATCGATAAGGGTTATGGTTGCCTCTGATATGTTGATAGTACTCATATACTAATAAGTGTAGTTGCGTTGTTGTAAATATTCTGTTGTAATCAAGTTGCTCAGATACTTGCGGTCTTTAATGTCTGCCCGAATCTTCATTGCGATAAGCTCCTTGCCAATGATAGACAACACGTCTTGGCCAAATGCCGGTTCGTTGTCAAGAATGTTAATATCGAGGAACAGCCGTCTGTCAATCTCGTCTTTCATCTTTGCCAGGTTCTCGGCAATCTCGTATTCGTATGCCGATATGATGGGGCGTTCACGTTTCTGGTTCTGCTCCTCAATGCGTTTGTGAATACGGACAAACCGTTCATCTCCGTTATACTTGCGTTTAAGGATATTATTGCGGCGATTTATCTCATGTATCTTCTTCATTACTGCGTCCATATATTGAATGCTTGCTTTGGCATCCTCAGTGCTTTGCGGCACAAAACCTTTCTTGCGGAAATATTCACGGAATTCATCGGCGAGGATAACGTATTGTTCTTCTTTGGTATCAAAATTCGCCTCAAACTCTGCTTGTACTCGCTCGCAACGCTCCCGAATGTCATTAACGATAATCCGCAACTCTTCGGGCATCCCCTTCTTAAATTCAAACTCCAATTCCGAAAGAGCCACATTGATAATGCCGGAAACATCAGCCATATGTTCTGTGCTTTCAAAAAGATTGATGCGCTCAATGCGGTGGGTAACCTCTGTGATAAGGGAGGGAATCCTTCCCATAGGGAGCGAAACAATTTTATTCTTGGTTTCTTCATCGCCAAAAGAACGTACTTGATTGATGATAGCTTTGGCATCGGTGAGCGTGTTGCGCAACTCGTACAGACTGTCTTTATTCTCAATTTCGTCTATTTGCTTGCGGAACTCCTCCACATTATCAATGGTGAAATTGAAAAGCACACTCTTGATCTCTTTTATCTTGGCCTCTACGTCTTCTTTGCTGACCAATAAATCATTGGCTATATTATCGGTATGCGGATTATCCGATTCATCCGAAGTACGGTTAAGTTCTCGCAGATAACGGTCATTGGTCGCATCAAAGTTTTCTTTGATGTCTACAAAGTCCACGACATATCCATACTTGAAATCATGATAAGGACGGTTTACCCTTGTTAGGGCTTGCAGCAAATCATGGCCATCGAGTGAGCGACCCAAATATAATTTCTTCAGACGTGGTGCATCAAAGCCAGTAAGAAGCATCTTATTAACAATGAGGACATCAATCTCATGCTGTTTTTTGAACCCTTCAATATACTCTTTGCGTTCCTGTTTGTCACCTTCGTCATGCAGGATGAGCGATGCCGTAAGTGGTTTGTAATTCCCGTATTGGAGCATCGGTTCTGCCGCCATGAACATTTGTTGCTCTTTGTAGTGGCTGACTTTGTTAGCCATATTGAAGCGTTCTTGCCAAAGGCGGAATAGTACCCTTGCTTGTGAGTTTGTGCGGCATACAATCATTGCACCCACTGTTTCATCATTTTGTTCCTTTCGGAAACGGCGGAAATCTGATATGATATAGTCCAACAGAGCATTCAAGTAGCATTCATGCTCCATGATTTGGTTACGGTCGATGTCGGACTTCTTAACTTCCACATCACCTGCCAACTTGTCAAGTATATTTTCAATCTTCTCTTTGTAGATTGTTTCGACAGGCTCACGCATCAATTTACAGGTGTAGCCATCGGCAATGGACTTGTCGTAATAATAAGTATGGATGTAGTCACCGAACACTCTCCACGATTCTCGTTCTTCTTTTAGCAATGGTGTTCCTGTCAGTGCAATTTTTACTGCATTTTGATCTGCCTCCAAAAGGTTTGCCAAGAAACTGCCTTGTGGGTTATATCCTCGGTGCGCTTCATCAACAAAGAAGATTCGTTGTAGATTGGTGCTGTAACTGTTATCCACCATCACCTTGGCTTTGTCTTCTTTGAATTTTTGAATATTGACCACCATGATTTCAGGCTTTCCCTCATCATTGCTTGTTACGTCTCGGGTTGCTATGTCATCCATCAATTCCTTGCGGCTTTTAGCGTTGTGGACGACAAGACCACGGGCAGCAAATTCGTCCGTTGCTTGTTCCATTAAGTCAATACGGTCAACTATGAAATAGAACTTTGCTACCACATTGCGCTGTGCGAAATAGTCTGTTAGGCTTTTCACGCTGTAATAGGCGAGTGCGGTCTTTCCGCTACCTTGCGTATGCCAAATGATGCCGCTTTTCACTCCCCTCGTCAAGGCATTGCGGATGGCATACGAAGCGAACAATTGCTGATAGCGCATCACATGCTTTTGTAATTGAGTACCCTGTGTGCCATCGGCCAACTCTATTTTACGTTCCACGTATGCGAATCCATAGCGTAAAAGAAATAAAAATCTCTCTTGGCTTAGCATAGAGGTGAGAATGCGGTTTGTCGGCGTGGTTACAGCTTTATTGGTCTGGTATTCTTGCAAGTTTTTAATGACCACGCAGTTGCGATGCTTTAGCACCTTATTCTCCATTTCATCAGTGATATCCTGATAAGGATAATCTGGTACGTACCGTTTGTCTTCCTCACGGAACACGTTGAAGAACGCCTTCTCCTTAGCAGTGCAACAATAAAATGCCCCTTGTATAGGCACACGACTATCGGTGTCATACTCTTGGTTGTTGGAGAAAATCATCAGTTGGGTGATGTTGAAGAAGCTGCGGAAGCATGTCTTGCTCATTCGCTTGTTGATTCGCTCCCTTTCCGCCAAAATGCCTTCACGGTTGTTCGGTTTCTTGACCTCAATGAAAGCAAGCGGGAGGCCGTTTACAAAACAAGTGATGTCAGGACGGAACTCATCTTCAGTATCTTTATTCTCACAAGTAAATTCTGTAGTTACATGCCAATCGTTGTTTTCTGGATTTTCAAAATCAATAAGTTTCGTACCGCTGTTTGCTGAAAGCAACTGGTAAAACTCACGCCCCAAATCATCATTATTGGCTATATTCACAATTTTGGTATACAATAATGAGGCCTCAGAGTCAGACAAACCGGGATTAAGGTGCCTTACTGCATTCAAGAAAACATCAATCAAGATATTTGTCTTTGTGTCATAAGTACAAATGTTATCCAAATAAGTATATCCCAACTTGCATAGATGGAGTGCAGCCGGAACTTGTACTCTGGTATTCTCATTAAATTTGTTATTGCCCATAATCGTGCATCTTATTCAAAGTTGATAATCTCGCTCACACTAACCTCCAGCAATTCCGATATACGTTTCAGCGTTGCCAAATCGGGCTGGGTCGTATTGGTACACCACTTGGAAACAGTCGTTTGGTTTACGCCCAACTGCTCAGCCAGCCATTTGTTGGTTCTCTTCTTTTTAACTAATACGAGCTTTAATTGATTTAAATCTTTCACTTTACCTCAATTTATTGCTTTAGATGCAAATTTAGTGGTTTTCTTTGAGTGAGCGACAATCTACAAACAATTATTAAAAGGAGAAGTGGAAAAATTTCAATTTCAATGCAAATGTAGCACTTTCTTTTCATCAAATAGTTTGTTGCTTTCAGAAAAAAGCGAAAGCCGATTAGTCCAACAGTATGGTAATCGACTTTCGCGTCATTAATAAGAAGATTCGTTTGTGTATGCTTCCGCTGAATTAGCGGATCAATGTTTTCTTTCCGTTGATGATATAGATGCCGGGTGTGAGATTCCTGTCCGAAGCAATGCGGCGACCTTGCAGGTCGAAGATGGGTGCATCTGATTTGTCCGTGGAAACGGTCTGAATGCCGTTGATAATATCCTGTGCTGGGTCAAAGAGATCAACGATGAAATCTTTCCACTGGTCAACACCTATATAACTTCCTCCTACTCCTCCAAGTGGCAACCAAAGCGTACATATTTTCTTGTTGATGTCCGTCAGTGCATTCGGCCCGCATACAGGTGGGTTTAGGGCATAACAGATAAGGCGTGTCATGCCAGAGCAGCAGTCGAAAGCATCTTTGCCGATGGCGGTTACCGAAGCGGGTATGGTTACAGATGTAAGGTTGGCATCCGACTTAAAGAGTCCTTCTTCTATTGTAGTAAGAGCATTGGGAAGTTTTAATGTGGTCAGGCCTGTGCAGTACTGGAAAGCATACTTGCCGATGGATGTGACACTATTAGGAATATTCACCGCAGTCATGCCGCTGCAACCGGAAAATGCATAGTCGTTGATGGTAGTTACAAATTCCGGAATGAAGAAATAACCCGATTTCCCTGCAGGGAAAGTGTGTATTGTCTTTAGATCCCGACTGAAAAGAATACCATCGATGGATGTATAGTTGGGATTGGTTGATTTAACATCAAAGTCTATAAGGGCGGTACAACCGGCAAAAGCGGCGCTGCCGATGGAGGTGACGGATGGAGGAATGACAACTGAGGTCAAACCGCTGCAACCGGAGAAAGCGGAGTTGCCGATGGATGTGACGGAGTTGGGAATGTCAATCAAGGTAAGGCTGCTGCAATTAGAAAAAGCAGAGTTGTCGATGGAAGTGACTGAGTTGGGAATGGTCACCGTGGCCAGCTTTTTGCAACTATGGAAAGTGGAACTGTTGATGGAAGTGACGGAATTGGGGATATTTATTGAGGTCAGACTGATACAACCGGAGAAAGCGGTGCCGCCGATGGCGGTAACTGTATTAGGAAGGTTCACCGTGGTAAGGTTGCTGCAATCGGCAAAGGCGGCATTGCCGATGGATGTGACGGAATTGGGGAGACTCATTGATGTCAAGCCGCTGCAACCCAAGAAAGCATAGTCGCCGATGGATGTAACAGAGTTGGGGATGGTTACCTCAGTCAATTTATTGCAATAATAGAAAGCTTTGCTGCCGATTGATGTTACGGAGCCGGGTAATTCATAGGAGCCTGAAAATCCACATGGAAGACAAACGATTTTACTTGCATCCTTATTATACAATGCTCCGCCGACAGATGAATATTTGGGGTTGTTTGCATTGACTTCGATTTTTGCCAGATTTGTTGAACGGTCGAAAGCACTTTCATCAATGGTAGTAACAGAACTGCCCAAGGTCACGGATGTCAGTTTAGAACACAAGCCGAATGCTTTCATTCCAATGGTTTTGACTGTGTTGGGGATGGTTATCGAAGTCAGGTTCTTGCAGTTGTAGAAGGCAAGATCACCGATGCCTGTCACTTTGTAAGTCTTGTTTCTGCTGTCAGAGACCTCTGCGGGAATGACGAGGTCGCCCTTGAGAAAAGAAGTATTCTGCGGAGCAACTTCGCAATAACTTAATGATGACTTGATGACGGTGTACCTCAGCGTATACCCTTCATAAGTATAGGTGAAGCTTAGCGCCGCAGCCGGGAGAGCCAGCAGCCATGAAAACAAAATAAAAAAACAGATTCTTTGGCTCATGTGTTTCCTTTTTGATTCAATTTTCAACAATGCAAAATTAACAACGATATCAGAACCTCGCAGCGTTTTAAAGAATAAAAAGCGCCTCAATTGTTAGATTCACACATCTTTGTGGTTTCAGGCATTTTGAGTTTGCCGATTTGGCGATTTTTTGCTGTTTAGGCTATTTTGTCTTTCTCCATTTGTTGGGAGTACAACCTTCGTTTTCTTTGAAGAGACGAATGAAATGGCTTGGCGACATGAAGCCCGATTGCTCGGAAACATCGGCAATAATCAGCTTAGGATTTTCCACGAGCAGTCGTTTGGCGTATTCGATGCGGAGACCGGTGATCCAATCGCGAAACGTTGTGCCATATTCGGTTCGTATAAATTCGGAGAGATAGGTGCGGTTGGTGAGAAAGGCGTCCGAAAGCTCTTTGATGGTGAGGCCGGGGTGCACATACCCTTCATTGGCAATCCATTCTTTGATTTTTTCGGCGATTTCTGCATGATAGATGGGAGAATCGGGCTTTTGTTCGGTTTTCGTTTCCTCAGTCACAAGATCGGGAGTAACTTCGCTTTCCATCGCGTGTTCCACTCTTTCGTAGAAAAGGAGATAGTTTTGATAACAGTGGAAAAGATAGATGTAGAATGGTACGGACGACAGAATCCAGACGTAAACGTACCGGTTGGGCAAGAATGTCAGTATGCCGCAACCGACTCCGAATATAATGGCCCAATAGGTGAACACCGAAAGCCAGCGAATATATGCGCCTATGTCATCGGAATTGGTATCGTTGAAAATATTAATGGCTTTATGATACGCCCGTAAAATCCTGCGGGCCAGCACCAATCCGTAGATAACCAACCATGCAGACAGACCGAACAGTGCAGTTGTCTTGATCGGCCCCTTGGGGAATGTCATTAGCACAATACACGCAAGGAGAGAAAATATGATCCACAATCCGATATGCACAAATGTCCGGCGTCGCGTAATGTAAAAGCGGTCAAGCAGCGTAATCAAGGCCGAGGAGAACAGCCAGTAACACAGAAAGTAAGTGCAAAGGTTGATAAGGATGGCCGCATCTACATCCTTAAATCTGATGCCGCAGAAGAAATGTATCGAATAGTTTGCCGCAAGCAACAGAATGGCCACGCCCATCATTCGCCGCGAGCACAGATAGTTCTCAAAAACCAACTTCTCAGGAGTTCTTGCCAACAAAAATTCAAAACCGAAAAACAGCATCAAGGGTAAAGCAATGCAGAGAGAGTAACTATAGAGCGAAGATTCCATGATTCATCATATTTTGAATGCAAAATTGGTCAAAAATCCCGATATGCGGCTCTTCGAACCCATTATTTAACGCAGATGACCCGAAGGCGAAAGAACCGGCTTCTACGTGGAAGCCGGTTCTTGAAGTGCCCTTTTTAGTCGGTTAATACTTGAAATTCAGCTCCGGTGGCAAAGTCCTGCCCATCGTGGGCACTTAAAGCCGTAAAACGTATATAGCGTGCCTTGACAGGATGCTGAAGGTTAATTTTCTTCAGTTTAAGATTACGCTCAAATTCTCCTTCGCAGATTGGCTTCCCCCACTCTTTTCCATCGTTGCTTATTTGTATCCGATAATTTTTGATGTTGCCGTTCCAACTGTCCTGGCGTGGCAGGTAGGTGAATCCTTTGATGGATTTTTCGCTGCCGGCATCGAAATCAACCCAATGCGGGAACTTGGCAACGGTGACTGAGTACATGGTGTGCCAATAAGTGGCAGGGTCATTGTCAATCAAATGAGTTGCCAGTCCTTCGTCGCCACTCGTTTCTTCGCTGCTGGCATATTTGACGGTAAGGGGAATGGCTGCAAGTTTCTCAAACTTCAAGGTATATGTCAGCAAAGGAGCTTTTGCAGTCCAAGCAGTTACTGTTCCACCGTCGGGCAAGGCAAATGGTTCTTTGTAAGTTTGTGCTTTTGACTTGCCTATGCGATAGACAATTGTTTCTCCCGTCTTTGCTGCTTTGATGCTTACTTGGCCATTGTTCGCGCGTGTTATGAGCAAAGGTGCATTTCCGCAGACGCCTACTTGGCTCTGTTGTTCAGCGTTGCTGTTTACGGGGCGTATCATGAAAGCCACGCGGTGGTCATTGGCTTTGACACGGTCGATTTCAAGCGGTCCTCCCTGTCCACAGCTGTTTCCGCCCAGGCCGGTTACGGCAGCATCGAGATGCAGGTAATTATTCGGACGTTGTGGCAGCTCATAAGGATGGCGTGCAAAGGTAAGGTCAAGTGCCGAATTGGGCAAGGCCTGCATCGACATGGCATCAGGTGCGATGAAGACTGCACCTTTTCCGTTTTCATCGGTAATGCTGCACCATCTCACTTCTTCATGGTTGCCGGTGTCTTGCGGCTTGGGCCATATGTTGAGGGCTTTTTTGATAGAGGTTTCATAGATTTCTATGTTCTGGCCGGTTTTCCGGTCGGGATAGTTGCCTATCGGTCCTCGTCCGTAGTATGTGAGCTTGTCCATTGTCTTTGGCATTTCCATAACATATCCGAGACGTGGAAGAGTTAAGCCCGGTTTGTTTGAAGTGATTGTTGATTGCAGTTCGATGGAACCGTCGGGATAGACCGTCCAAAGCAAATTGGCTATAAAGTGAAAATCAGATTCTCCAAAAGGTTTGCTCACGTTATTGTTTAGTGTATAACGTCCCGAAGCCAGTCCCTTTTCTACCAGCCGGCTTCCGTAAGGTGCTTGAGCCGTCAGAGAATAGTTAATGGATATGGTGCCGTTGTCATTGACAATGATTCTGTCGCTTTCTACATGATTGCGCAAATTGTGCAATCCGTTTTCGTACCAGGATTGGTAAAACCAGTTGTCATTGTTGGTCAGTGCACGGAAAGCATCGATTTTAGGCCCTCCGCCTTCTGAAATAATCTGTTGTCCATTGTATTCAAGGCTATGGATGGTGCCTTGGTTCTTATTGAACTTCACTGTGAACCCTTTCCCTTGAATAGCTGTAATCGAATCGTCGACAGTCTTTGCTGAAAGTTTTTGTTGGGTGTCCGAAAGCGAAATGCACGGGCGTTGTGCCGCCTTTTTTACAAGAATTTGCTCTTCGGCCTGTGGATAACCGGCTTTTGCCCACGGCTTATCGTATTTGAGTAAAAACTGAAGTTTGACGAAATACTCGGCATCAGCGTCCAATGAGGCGTATTGGAGCGGTATTTGAATGGTCTTGCGTTGACGTGCACCTAAAGTACCGACGTTGACAAGCCCTGTCTTGATGGGTTTCCCATTGCGGTATAAGCTCCATTTGGCATCATATTGTGACAGGTCTTCAAAATATTGTTTGTTGAATACCGACACTTCGCCTTTTAGCATGTCAACGCTGTCTACTTGAATGTTCTGATAGACTTTCTTGACTTCATAGTATTGCGGTTTTGGTTGCATGTTCGCAAAAATGATGCCGTTCATTACAAACTGTCCGTCATTGGGAAAATCACCGAAGTCACCGCCATATGCCATAAAGCGTTCGCCTTTTTCGTTATAGTAGTACATGGCCTGGTCTATCCAGTCCCAAATGGCTCCTCCACAGAAAAAGTTGGTAGATTCAATGGCTTTCCAATAGTCGATAAGGTTGCCTGCAGCGTTACCCATGGAATGGGCATATTCGGAAATATGGAAGGGATATTTGATGCCGGCATTTCCTTTGACCGCTTCACGCACCCATGCAATGGAGGGATATTGATTGGAGCCCATGTCAACAATATTGTTGTTGCGCTCATATTGAACGGGGCGCGATTGGTCATAGTTTTTCAAAGAGTCATAGGCGGCAACGAAATTGTGTCCCGGACCGGCTTCATTGCCCAGCGACCAGATAACAATGCTCGGGTTGTTTACATTGGAACGAACCATCTCCATGACGCGTGCCACATGGGCGTTGAGCCATTCTTTGGGATGTGAAAGCGAAGCCTTGCCATAATAATACTCGTGGGATTCGATGTTGGCCTCATCTTCCAGATAAATGCCGTATTTATTGCACAAGTAATACCAATAAGGGTCGTCGGGATAATGGCTGTTGCGCACGTGATTGATATTGGCACGTTTCATCAGCATGATTTCTTCCTCCATTTGCCGGCGCGTTATGGCATGGCCGAGTGAAGGATTGGTCTCGTGGCGGTTGACACCTTTTAGCTTCACGGTTTTCCCGTTAACGTAATAATATCGTCCGGCTTTCCCGAACTCATCGGCCGAGGCCGGTGTGTCTTTGATCTCAACTTTACGGAAACCGACAATTGTCGACACTGTTTCCACTACTTTCCCTTTCTTGTCTTTCAGTCGCCCTACAAGGATGTAGCGGTTGGGAGCTTCCGACGACCATAATTCGGGCTTCACCACATAGAGCGTTGTCTTTGCCGTGCCTTCCGTAAATTTGTTTAATTCGAGAATGTCTGATTTTCCCAGGATGTTGGGAACAATCGTATTGTCATCCGAATAAAGCTTGTTATGATACAAAGTGTATTCTATATGATAATGTTTGGCTTTCTTTGAGCTGTGGTTGGCAATTTCAGCCTCAATGCTCAAAGAACCGTTCTCAAAATTATTGTCCAAATCGGGAGTCACCTTTAAATCCTTGAAGTGCAGTTGTGGCACGGAGTATATGGCGACGGTGCGGAATATGCCCGGAAGACGAAACATATCCTGAGCTTCCAGAAAACTGCCGTCTGAATTGCGATATACCTCAACAGCTACCGTATTCTGACCGCTTTTTAAAAACCGTGTAATGTTAAAACGGGCGGCATTGCGCGAATTCTTGGAAAAGCCTACGTAGTGGCCGTTGATCCATAGGTAAAAAAACGAATCGACACCATCAAAGCTGATGAATACTTCGCGTCCGTCCCATGTTGACGGCACTTCAAATGTGCGGATGTACGACCCTACTTCATTTCTGTATTTGTAGGTTGTCCAATTTTCAGGCGGTGTACGCATGACGCCTCCCCGCCAATCATCTACTTTGACGCTGTGTTGGAAAATGACAGGCTGGTTCACATAAATCGGAACACCGTATTTCAAGGTCCTGTCTTTTTGAATCCCGTAAATGTTCCAGCTCATGGGAACTGTGACCTCGTCCCAGCGTGAAGCATCGAATCCTTCTTTATAAAATGACACAGGACGTTGTTCGGGATTGGGTGCCCAATGAAATCGCCATTTGCCGTTGAGTGATTGCCAGTAGCTGCTGTTTTCAGGCAACACCTTTCGTGCGCTTTCTATGTCTTGGAATGAGAAAAACCAAGCACGTGGTTGTTCCTTGTTATAGGCCAGACGTTCCGGATTGTTCCATTCGTTTCCATCTGGAGCCGTGGCGTTGCCATATTCAAAGCCTTGAAGGAAAACGCTTTTTCCACTAAGCGAAAAGCATAGTAATGTCAGTGCAGTTGTAAAGATGATTCTTTTCATATGGATATTCAATGCTTGATATTGTTTAGGTAGCAAAGTTAAGTAAGATGTACAATATTCTGATACTTATCTTGATAAAAAATCAAAAGCGGCCTTCCCAAAGCTTTTTCATCCTTTCTCCGAGTTTGGATTCGGCCTGATTGTCTTGTGGCTCCCAAATGCGCGTGTTTTCCAGGCTGTCGGGCATGTATTGCTGCTTTACAAAGTGTCCCGGGTAATCATGCGCATACTTATAGTCGGCTCCATAGCCCAAATCGCCCATCAGTTGTGTGGGTGCATTGCGCAGATGGAGCGGTACCGGCCGGTTGCCCGTGGCTTCGACAATCGATAATGCCTTGTTGATGCCCAGATATGCTGAATTGCTTTTGGGGCTTGCAGCCAAATAAACGGTTGCTTCGGCCAAAGGTATGCGTCCTTCGGGCCAACCTATTTTCTGCACGGCGTCAAAGGCGGCATTGGCCAGTAAAAGAGCGTTGGGATTGGCCAGACCAATATCCTCGGCCGCCGATATGACCAAACGCCGTGCAATAAACTTCGGGTCTTCACCTGCACTGACCATGCGTGCCAGCCAATACAGCGCGGCATCCGGATCGCTTCCTCTGATGCTTTTGATGAATGCTGATATGATGTCGTAGTGCATCTCACCGCCTTTATCGTAAGCCTGCGGGTTTTGCTGCAATTCACGGGTCACTATTTCGTTATTGAAAACGATGGTGTCGTTTTCGTTATACGAATTAGCTATAAGATCCACAATGTTCAGCAATTTGCGTGCATCGCCGCCGCTGTAGCGCAGCAAGGCCTCTGTTTCCTGAATATCAATTTTGCGTTCTTTCAAATAGATATCTTTGTGAATGGCTCTTTCGAGCAATTCTTCCAAGTCTGCATTCGTCAGACTGTTCAGTACATATACCTGGCAGCGCGACAGCAACGGACGTATCACCTCAAACGATGGGTTTTCGGTCGTGGCACCGATAAGAGTGACAATGCCTTTTTCAACTGCCGCCAATAACGAATCTTGCTGTGATTTGCTGAAGCGGTGAATTTCATCGATAAACAATATCGGAACCGGTGAATCGAAGAAACGATTGTTTACGGCTTTGTCGATTACGTCGCGCACTTCTTTTACTCCGCTGTTAATGGCGCTCAACACATAAAAAGGCGAATGCACTGCGTTGGCTATGATTTGTGCCAGAGTGGTTTTGCCGACTCCCGGCGGTCCCCACATGATAAACGAAGAAACCTTCCCGGTTTCTATCATCTTGCGCAGGATGCCTCCGGGTCCCACAAGGTGCTTTTGTCCTACATATTCGTCAAGACTTTGCGGTCTTAATCGTTCTGCCAATGGTTTTGCCATAAAATGATGTTTTATGATGTTTTTGATTGCAGCTTAGACGATGGCAATATAGCCTGCATCCCAGCTTTCAAGTCGCGGTATTGTGACAATGACGTCTTCTCCGTTGCGTACTTGCTTCAAGGTCTTGTCTTTTTCATTGGCATTACGCCATACACACTTTTTCCCGGGCCGGCAGCCACGCAGCTTCAGCCGGATGTCTTCGCATTCGGAAATGGTGCAGTTGAGCAAGGTGACAGAACGTAATTGTCCATCCGGATAAACGCGTGGGATGACCATCATTTGTGGCGTGTTTTCGGATATGACAGGCAGCTTTCTGCCTGAGCACCAATCCGCAGCTTCCAACAGCAAAAGGCGTTCGGCGTTGCTGATTTCTGTATTATAGCTGGCTACAACAGCTATGCGTGCTCCTTTGTCTGATTGGTAGCACGAAACGGTGGATATGGGCGAAGCAACAGGGTGCAATGCCCTGTCGAAGCCACGCTTGCAGGCATAATCCCATGCGCCTTTGTCGAGCAGGATGCTTTTCGATTCAAATAGTTCACGGCCTTCTGCTTCTCCAAGCCCCCTTACTGTTCCGGCATCCATGAAAAGTGCCGTAGGAAAATGCCCGTCAGGCGTAAAAGGCATGCCTAATGTTGCTATTCTTTCGATGCCGTCGTTGGCGTTGGTCGTGATCCAGGCGAAGGGCGGTTCTCCATTTTCTTTTTGCCGCAACACACAATTGCGGCTTATGTAGGGATTCAGGCCACCGGGTTCTGTACCTTCGTTGAAAAGAGTGAATCGTTCATAAAAAGCACGCCAGCGCGAGAGGTGTTTAAAGTAATTGTCTGCATACCATTCCATGGGTTCCACTGCGCTACATATGATGGCATATGAAAGCTGCGTTACTCCCATGGCCAAATACAATTGCGATTCCACGCAAAGCCCATGGGGCGATTTGGCCGTTGCACGATGCGGAAAACCTTCTACTTCGGCTGCGATCTGCTGTACATCTGGAGGAAGACGCCGTATTTGACGTGCCATGTCAAGGGCTTTTTGTATCATGCCACGGGGCTCGTGGTCGTCATAAAAGCCGTTGCCCGGCCGTGAAACCGGTGCCATGCCTGTTTCCTGGCGCATGGCGTTGAATATTGGCTGCCAGTCGTAGCCTTCGAGGAGCTCACGATGGAAATTGGCATGTTGCAGACCCACTGTGGTTGATGGCGAAGCGGCATGGATGCCTCGTGCTGCCCGTTGGGCAACCAAGGCCAGACTTTCCTGACAAAAGCGAATCCATTTGCTGCGCACATTGCCGTCGCCCGCATTGCTTTCCAAGGCTTCGACCAATGCTGCCCTGTCATAATGAAACCCGTTTTCACGGTTGAAAAGGCCGATACATGTGTCACAAAAGCACAACATGCGTGCCGGCCAGTGGTTGGTGATGCGCAAGTCGTCGTCGAGCCATACGGCTACCGGCTTGCATGCAGCGGCATATGCGCCATAGGTCTGTTCGATATATGTCAAAAAGGCTTCCTGCCGTGGACAGTTGCCCATTTGAGTTGCTTCTCCTGCGTTGTTGACAATTGTGGACCATTCTTTCGGCTTTAGTTCTGAAGAGCTGAACTCGAAAGAATCGCCGTGTCCCAATGTGATGCCTTGTATGGATGTTCCGATACCGATTTTGCGCAGTTCGGCTGCTGCGCGTGCCATTTTTTGTGCCGAACGGGTGTGCTTGTTTTTGTCAAGAGTCGTTATTTCCATACAAAACCATGCTTCGTCCCACAGATCGGGATAAGTCTTTAATGCCTGCAAAAGTTCTGCTTTCAGACTGTCGTTGGTGTGGTGGTGAGGCCAAAGGCGCAAAAGCATTTTGAAATTGCTCTGTGTCTTGGCTGTTCCGAAGATTCCTGTTGCGGCCAGCGCTGTCAGTATCAAAAATAGTTTCCTTCTCATGAGTCGTAATCTGTGTTTTCTTGTTCCTGTCGATAAGGGTATGGAATGGCTTTAGAAGAATTCATTTTCGCTGTCTTCTTTCCGACCGATGGTGAACTTTTGCAAATCATACATCGAGCCATTGTAGATATCCAAGTCCACATGGCCTTTGATGCCTCTCACTCTGCCCATATCGGTGTGTTGCCAGAACCGCCATTCTCCTTTGTATTTCAGGG
This sequence comes from Prevotellaceae bacterium UBA6417, assembly GCA_002439755.1. Lineage (GTDB taxonomy): Bacteria > Bacteroidota > Bacteroidia > Bacteroidales > Bacteroidaceae > UBA6382. The sequence goes on from DJPH01000044.1 coordinate 20,914, forward strand.
TGTCTACGTAGTAGTGGGCTATCCAGTAGGGATATTGTCCGAATATACTGTCGCTGAAATATTTTTTCTTGAAGTCATAGTTGGCGTAGATGATGGGTTTCACGCCGTAGTGCTTTTCCACGATGCGCAGCCAGGTCAGGGCGGCTTTTTTTATTTGCTGCGGTGTCAGTGTTCCGGTCTTTTCAAAATCGAGTACGGGCGGCAAGTCGCCGTCTTCCAGGTGCACTTGTTTCAAGTAATAGTGTGCCTGTGCCTCGGCCGTCTTGGACGGCACGTAGAAATGGTATGCTCCGCGAATGAAATTGTTGTCTTTGGCTTTGTAAAAGTTGTCGTTGAAGTTTTCATCCAGGATGTTGGTTCCTTCTGTCGCTTTGATGATGATGAAACGCACCGGCGTGTCATATAGTTGTGCGTTGCGCAGCAGGTCCCAGTCTATTTCGCCTTGATAATGCGATATGTCTATACCGTGTATGGAGTAGCCCGAAGGATATTTGCCTTCGCCGAAGATGCCTTTCCATCGGAACGAAAAGGGATTGACGAAGAAATAATAGAATACGAAAGCATATGCCGAAACAATGAGCAGGCCGCCCACCCACAGTGCCCATGTGGGTATATTAAGGGGAAATTTACGTGTGCGTTTCCTCTTTTTTTTATGTTTCACGGGCTTGGCTTTCGGTGCGGCCGTTTTTTTTGGCAGATGCTTTTTGTGGGTTTCCATATTGTCGCAAAACGAAACTAATCTCCCGCTTTTCGAAAAAGGGAGATTAGTTTGTGTGGAATCCTATTTTAGGGATTGTTTGTCAGTCAAGCCTGTTCAAGTTGGAGTGTGACGGTTGTGCGGTCGCATACTTCCGACGGGCCGAAATATTGGATGGGACCCGGATAGACAAAGCAGGTGTTCTTTTTCCATTCTTCGCGTTGTGCGGCAAATGTCTTGAAGGGTTTTCCTTCGAGGTCTACAAGAGCTTTGCGGATAACGGGCTTCATGGCTCCGTTGCGCTTTTCCATGTTCAGCATCATGGTAATGGGCACACCTCCGGCAATCCATTGTTCGGCAGGGGCGATGGTATTTTTCACGATGGCCATATATCCTGTTTTTCCGTTGGCTATCAGTTGCGATGCGCTTACGCCGAGCGAATAGCAGTAGTCTGCGTCAAAGTTCGAGGGTGCTGCGCAGCGTCCTTCGTAGCCGAAGAAATGGTGCAGGGCCGAGAATTTGCCGTTGTATTTGCCTTCGGCTTTCATTTTCTGCAGTTTTTCTGCCACCATTGACGACAGCAGTTTTTCTGTTTCGATGAGCGATACTTGTACGTTTCCGTGCGGGTCGCGCTCTCCTGTCAGCTGGTCGGCAAATGTACGTGGCAGCGATGCAAGCGTAGCGGAGTTTTCTTTGGTCAGGTTGCCCAACAGCCATTCTATGCGATCTTTCGGTTGGGCTTCGGTATAGGCTGCCGACGAAAGAACATCGTTGAGCTCGCTGATGAGGCGCTCGATCGACGGAATGAATTCTATCAGTCCTTCTGGTATCAATACGGTACCGAAGTTGTTGCCGTTTTCGGCGCGAGCGGCTACTACCTGGGCGATATCTGTCACGATGTCGTCGAGTGTGAGTCCTTTCTGCTGGATTTCTTCCGATATCAGGCAGATGTTGGGCTGTGTTTCCAAGGCGCATTCAAGGGCTATGTGCGAAGCCGAACGCCCCATCAGTTTGATGAAATGCCAATATTTTTTGGCTGAATTGGCATCGCGCTCGATGTTTCCGATTACTTCCGAATAGGTTTTGCATGCGGTGTCGAAGCCGAAGCTTGTTTCTATCTGGTCGTTCTTCAAGTCGCCGTCTATGGTCTTCGGGCATCCAATTACCTGGATTCCGGCTTTCTGGGCTGCGTAATATTCGGCAAGGATACAGGCATTGGTGTTCGAGTCGTCGCCGCCGATGATGACGAGAGCCTTGATGTCGAGCTCGCGAAGTATTTTCAGTCCGCTTTCAAACTGCGATACTTCTTCCAGTTTGGTGCGGCCCGAACCTATCATGTCAAAGCCGCCGGTGTTGCGGTATTCGTCAATGATTTCGGCCGTCAGTTCTATATATTTGTGGTCAACCAGTCCGCCGGGTCCCAGCAGGAAGCCATACAGGCGGTTGGCCGGGTTCAAGCGTTTGATGCCGTCAAAAATGCCGCTGATTACGTTGTGACCGCCAGGGGCCTGGCCTCCCGACAGTATCACGCCGACGTTTATCGGAGCATAGCTGCGTGCTTCTCCCGGCACAAATTCTACCAAAGGCAGGCCATAGGTGTTGGGGAACAGCTTTTTGATTTCTTCCTGGTCGGAAACGCTCTGAGTGGGCTCACCTTCTTTTACACTAACGCTACCCTGGAGTCCGAGCGGAAGCTTCGGGCTGTAGGCAGCTCTTGCTATTTGCAAAGCACTTTTCTTCGTCATAAGATTGTTTCTATTTAATCACTTACAAAATTACGGCATTTTTGCGAGACTGCAGCTTTTCTGCGGCTTAAAAATGAGACCTGCAAGATAAAATAAGCTTTTGCGGGATGACGGTTCGCCAGCTTTTCTGTAATTTTGCGCCTTGAGGCATGATTGACAGAGCTACCATAGAACGCATTTTGAATGCGGCCGATATTGTAGAAGTCGTTTCAGAGTTTGTGACGTTGCGCAGAGCCGGCACAAACTGGAAGGGACTGTGCCCGTTTCATAACGAAAAGACGCCCTCTTTCATGGTTTCGCCGTCAAAAGGCATATGCAAGTGTTTTTCTTGCGGCAAAGGCGGAAATGTGGTGCACTTTCTGATGCTTCACGAGCAGCTCACTTATCCCGAAGCCTTGCGCTGGCTAGCCAAGAAATACAATATCGAGGTGAAAGAGCGCGAGCTTACACCCGAAGACATCAGGCGCAACAATCTGCGCGAAAGCCTGCTGGTGGTGACGCAATGGGCCTGCGACTATTTTCAGCACAATCTGTATGATACAGAAGAGGGACAGGCTGTGGCTCTCACCTACTTTCGCGGCCGCGGTCTGCGCGACGATACCATTAGGACGTTTCGCCTGGGCTATTGCCTCCAGTCGCGCGATGCCTTGTCGGGCGAAGCTTTGCGAAAGGGCTTTAACGAGGATTTCCTCATTGATACAGGTCTTTGCCTTCGCACGGACGAGGGACGTTTGAAAGACAAGTGCCGCGGGCGCGTGGTCTTTCCCATTCAGGCCTTGGACGGCAAGGTCATTGCTTTCGGTGCCCGCACGCTCAGTTCCGACAAGCATGTGGCCAAATACATCAATTCGCCCGAATCGCAAATCTATCACAAGAGCGATGTGCTTTATGGCATTTATCAGGCCAAGGCCGCCATTCAGCAAACCGACCGTTGCTATCTGGTCGAGGGCTATATGGATGTGATAGCGATGCACCAGAGCGGCATAAAGAATGTGGTGGCTTCGTCGGGCACCTCGTTGACACACGGGCAGATACGCCTGATTCACCGTTTTACGGGCAACCTGACGATTTTGTACGATGGCGATATGGCCGGCATACGTGCCTCGTTGCGCGGCATCGATATGCTGCTGGAAGAAGGCATGAACATACGGGTATTGCTGCTTCCCGACGGCGACGACCCCGACAGCTTTGCACGCAAGCACAGTCCTAAGGAATATCAGGACTATATGGAGTCGCATCAGGTGGACTTCATCCGTTTCAAGGCCGGTATATTGTTGCAGGATGCCCAGTCTGACCCCATAAAGAAAAGCCAGGTGATGCGAAGCATCGTGGAGAGCATTGCCGTGATTCCCGATGCGCTCACCCGTTCCACCTATATCAAGGAGTGCAGTGCCCTGCTCGACGAGCGCGAAGAAGCCTTGGTCTATGAGACGACACGCATACGTCAGCAGCTGATGCTTGAAGAGCGGAAAAGGGAAAGGCAGCGGCAGTATCGCGAAGCCCAGGAACAGAGCGTGACATCTCAGGAAGGCAAAGAGCCAGCTGACAATGCCGGTGCAGGGGCTCCTGTCCAGCAGGAAGAAGAGCTGGATTTGCATCCCTCCGATGTTATCGGCCAAAAAGAATTGCAACTGGTCAAGACCATCGTGCGCTATGGCGAAATCGTCATGGCCTATGACGAGGATGAAAACGGTGAAAAGAAAGCATATACCGTCATAAGCTACATACAGTCAGAACTCGAGAGCGACGGGCTGGCATTCACTCATCCCGTCTACGCCCGGATTTTGCGCGAGGCCGTCGAGAATCAGAACCAACCGGACTTCACAGCTTCAAGATACTTTATGCAGCATCCCGACTCGGCCATCAGCCGCTTGGCTGCCCATCTGCTGAGCGACCGCTATCAGTTGAGCGAGAATTTTGCCCGTGAGCAGCGCATTTCCTCTGAGGCCGAAAAGCTCAACGAGAGCGTGCCGATAATGCTGGTCGACTTGAAAATGGCCATAGTGGCCACGCAGATGAAAAGCATTCTGAAATCGCTTCAAGACCCTGCCGTATACAACGATGCGGAGCTGTATACGGAGAAAATGAAGCAATATCAGGATTTGAAAGAAATACAAAAGGCCCTGGCTTCGGCCGGAGGCGACCGCACCATTACCGTTTAAAAGAAAAAACATGAGGCTGTGAATCTGCTTTCCGACGCAGTGTGTGGAAAGCGGAAGGGAGCGTTTTCAAAATGCCGTGAAGGCAGTGTCCGGCTCACCGCAGGATATAAAAAAGGGATGCCGTGGGCATCCTTGTTGTCCTTGTTGTCAAAACGGGGCGCTGGGCCGTTTTCTAAATGCCGGCCTTGGGGTCGTGGCCTATCAGAGCCAGAAATTCGGTGCGTGTCTCGGGGCGTGTGAATGCTCCGGTGAAGTCGCTCGTGGTGGTCACGGAGTTCTGTTTTTCTATGCCGCGCATCTGCATGCACATGTGCTTGGCTTCCAGCACCACCATTACGCCGAGCGGATTGAGTGCCTGCTGAATGCATTCCTTAACCTGTGTGGTCATGCGTTCCTGCACTTGCAGCCGGTGGGAGAAGATGTCGACTACGCGTGCTATCTTGCTCAATCCCGTGATGTAGCCGTTGGGGATGTATGCGATGTGGGCTTTTCCGTAGAAGGGAAGCAGATGATGCTCGCACAGCGAAAAGAAATCGATGTCTTTGACTATGACCATCTGCCGGTAGTCTTCCCTGAACTTTGCCGACTGGAGCACGGCCAGCGGGTTCATGTGATAGCCGCGCGTGAGGGTCAGCATAGACTTGGCTACTCGTAGTGGTGTCTTTTGAAGGCCTTCGCGGTCGGCGTCTTCGCCCAGCAATTGCAGTTCCTTGCGGAAGAGTGATGAGAGTTCTTGGATTTCTTTTTCTTTTCCTATGAATTCTTCGTATTCGTTCATCCGGGAAATGTTTTTAATAACCTATTTGTATTTTGCATTTTACGATGGAGGCCTCGTTTGAAATGCCTTCTTTGCGCACTTTCTGCAACTGTGTGGCCGCCTCTTCGTAGGTGCGGAAATCTCCGATGCGGCAAATCCAGCGGGGTGAGTGAAAGTGGGTATAGACGGGCAATTCGGGAAATGCTTCCTTGGCTTTGAGGCCTATGGCATTGGCTTTTTGCCGTGCTATGCGCGAATCGTTGCCCGAATAGAGCTGTATGCGATAGCCTGCGATGGTGTAGGTTTTCCGCTGTGTTTTGTTGGGCGAAGCCGGGGCTGTGCCGGCCATCGATGTTCCGGGCTGTGTTTTGGCCGGTCGGGTTGTCGGTGTTTTGGCCGGCAAGCTGCTTACTGTGTTTTTCTCCTTGCCGTTTACGAGGCTTTCGATGAGTTTGTCCTGGTAAACGGTTACGCTGCCCTGCCCTGCCGTCTTTTTTTGAAGCCGGTCTGTGAAGGTCTGGGCGCTGGCGCTCGTTGCGATGAGCATAATGAGGGGAAGTGCATGTTTCATGATGATTGCCGGTGAAAAAGAATAGAGGAATTGCTTTTGACGGAATCCCTCTATTCTCGGTTGTTGTCTGAATGTATTATTTCCAGGCGTCGATGATGCCTTTGAAGCTGTCGGCTTTCAGGGCTGCGCCGCCAATGAGTCCGCCGTCGACATCAGGCTTAGCGAAAAGCTCTTTGGCATTGCCCGGTTTGCAGCTTCCGCCGTAGAGGATGGTGACGTTTTCGCCGGCTTCGGCACCGAATTTTTCGGCGATGGTTCTACGGATGAAGGCGTGCATTTCTTCGGCCTGCTCGGCGGTAGCGGTTTTACCGGTTCCGATGGCCCATACGGGTTCGTAGGCCAGTACGATGTGCGAGAACTCTTCGGCTGTGAGGTCGAACAGAGAGCCTGCCAGCTGGGCGCCTACAACATCGTTTTGTCTGTCGGCTTCGCGCTCGGCCAATACTTCACCGATGCAGAAGATGACTTCCAGATTGTTGGCCAGGGCGAGCTTTACTTTTTCTTTGAGGATTTCGGCGGTTTCGCCATAGTATGCGCGACGTTCGGAGTGGCCGAGGATGACATATTCGGCACCGGTCGACTTGACCATTTCGGCCGAAACTTCACCGGTATAGGCTCCCGATGCCTTGTCGGCACAGTTTTCGGCTCCGAGCTTTACGAGGCTTTTGTCCAAAAGTCCGTTTACGGATGCAAGGTGAATGAAGGGTGTGCAGATTACGACTTCGCAATTGGGCTTGTCGGCCTTCAGACTGTCGTTTACTTCGGTTGCCAATTTGATTCCGTCTTGCAGGTTCATGTTCATTTTCCAGTTTCCTGCAACAATTCTCTTTCTCATATTTTTCTGCTGTGTTAAGTAGTTGTTTTTATTGTGCTTTGGTACGGCGCTTCAGCGCTTTTCCGAAATTGAGTGCTAAAGTAATAAATAAAAGTGGAACGATATATGCCAGTGCGTATTTTAACAATACTTTCAGCGAGCTGTCGGCCGTTGAGCCGGGCTTGATTTGTGCTTCCGATTTTTTGTCACCTGCATAGAGCAAAGGCAGGTTGTTGCAACTCCATTTGTTGTCGATTTTTCCGGCGGTGATCTGTATGAGCCCGGGATTGGAGCGTATCATGGTCTTGAGCGTCAGCGCATCGGTGAAATAGATGGGATAGACGGCACCTGTGTTGTAGCGCCATCGGCTGATGGCGGCCGAATCGGAGGCCGTGAGCCCTATCATGTTGTAGCCCTTGTCCATGCAGAAGTCGTGAATGGTATTCAGTTCGTCTACCACATCGGGGTCGGCCTTTTCAAGGTAGGGCGATACAACAACGAATGTTGTCGAGGTGTCGGCCAGGATGTTGCGGGTGATGTCGTTGCCTTGGTTGTCGATGATGGCGAAGTCGGAAACGGGCGGCACGTAGCCTTTTTCTTTCAGGATTTCGATGCGACGCACGAAGTGCCATGTAGAATCGGGATAGTTGTCGAGCGTAAAAGTCTGCTCTTTTCCGTTTTTCTCCATGACAAACTGCATTTCATAGACGGGAGGCTTTGCGCCTTCGGGCACTGACATGGCTTTGGGAAGGTCGGTGCCCACTTTATAGGGGCGCAGGTCGATGAGCGGCAGGTAGTGGATGGAAGCCATGCAAAGCACCAGGATGTAGATCATGGTGAAGAGCGAATAGGCCCAATGGACGGAAACGGTGACCAACGGGAACAGCTTCTTGGCGTGAAAGAACAGCAGGAGCGTGGAAAGCAACAGCAGAATGTTTTTGCCGAATGTCTGCCAATTGGTAAGATGCAGAGCATCACCGAAACAGCCGCAGTCGCTTACAGGATTGGTTAAAGCCAGATAGAGGGTAAAGGGCGTGAACAGCGCCATGATGGCCAGCAGAAGGGCTACGGTGAATTTACGCCGGATGCCGAACAGCAGGTAAATGCCCAACAGGAATTCAACGCTGGCTATCATGACGGCAGCAACAAGCGTCTTGCCGTCGTCGGCCCAATCGGGAAACCCGAAGGCGCTAAGGTAGGCATCCAACTTGTAGGCGGTGCCTTTGGGATCGATGGCCTTGACAAAGCCCGAGAAGATGAACGTGGCGCTTACGAGAAAGCGTACAATATTGACGAAGGCCGTGAAACTGACAAGCTGCGGCCTATGCTTCATGGCTGTCAAAACCTGATTTGATGAGGGCAAAGACAGAATAGTTGATGATGTCCATGTAGTTGGCATCGATGCCTTCGGAAACGAGCGTGTTGCCCGAAAGGTCTTCAATCTGTTTGGTGCGATAGATCTTCATCAGGATAAGGTCGGCATACGAGCTGACGCGCATGGCTCTCCAAGCTTCATCGTAGTCGTGATTCTTGCGCACCATCAGTTCGAAGGCTTCGTGAGCGAAATGGTCGTACAGGCGCAGTGCTTCGGCTGCGTCCATGTCTTCGGTGTCGGAGGGATGCTCGGACAACTGTATCAGGCCGATGAGCGAATAGTTCACCAATCCGACAAATTCGGGCACGATGCCTTCGTTGACCAAGGCTGTTCCTTTTTCTTGCAGGGAGCGGATGCGCTTGGCCTTGATGAGGAGCTGGTCGGTGACTGAGGGAATGCGCAGGATGCGCCATGCTGCTCCGTAGTCGTGGAGCTTTTTTACAAAAAGGTCGCGGCAACGCTTTAATACTTCTTCAAATTGTTTGTTGGTATCGGGCATATCAGTTACTATTGGGTCAAATGGTTTTATCGGTTGATGCGCTCCCGTCGCGGCAGGAGGTTTTGATTGTCGTAAGGATATGTTTGTATGGCGCGCTTACGAGCTGGAACGGGGGCTGCGTGATGGGACGATGCGTCAGCCTTTCCCTGCATGCTGTCTGTCGCAATGGGCAAAGGCTGATTCTGTGTTGAATCGGCCACCGAGGCAGTGTCGGCTTGAAGGGGCTTTTCCTTTTGCTGGTGGAACCTTACCAAAGAAATGTTGTCGATAATCAGGATTTTTTCTTCTTTCGTCCAGGGTGCATTGTGATAGACGAAGCCATAGACGCGCTTGATTCTGCGATTGGCCACATCAAGCGAGATGCTGTATTCGCCATCGGAGCCGAGGTGCTGGGTGACGGTGCCCACAGAATCGTTGTCGTATCTGACAGAAAGGCTGACAACGGCATCACGACGGCCCGACTGATAAACAAAACGGGGACGGAAGTTCCACAGCAGACGATCCTGGGGATAATAAGAAGTGTCGGCTTTTATGTTGAACGATAAAAGATTGTTGGCATCTTTGGTGGTAAGACAATAAAAATCGCGTCCTTTCCATACGTTGGCCGTGTCGCCTTTGTCGGAAAGCTTTGAATAGGAATTGGCGTTACTGGTCTGGATGCCAAGTAGGCTGGCTTCTTTATTCAAGCGCTTCTCGATGTTTTGGTAAACATTATAGAGCTCATTTGTATGGCGGGAGTACCATAGCATGGTTGAGTCGAATTCTGCTCTGGAGATTCGGTATTTCCGGAAAACGGCCTCGGTGTATTCCATGCGGCGGAAGTCGATGCTGTCACCGCTCAGCCCGGCTATGGAGCGCGCAATGTGATAGTCAAAAAGCACATCCTCCAATTTGGAGGGATTGAGCACGCCTGCCGGCCGCTTGTTCTTGCACGAAACGGCTAATAACAGAATAATCAATATGAATACGCACTTATTTCGCATCCTCTTCGTTCGGATTGTCGGTGTCGGCTTTTGCCGGTTTTTGCGTGAGCTTGTCGAAATAAAAGGAAAACGTTCTGCGGTAAAAGACTACCAGCACAAAGCCACCGCATGAGATGGCAGCATCGGCAAGATTGAAGATGGGTGCAAAGAATATGAAGCGTTGTCCGCCTTTCAAGGGTACCCATTCGGGCAAAATGGTGTCTATTAAAGGAAAATAGAACATATCGACGACTTTTCCGCCGCAAAAATTTCCGTAACCCTCACCGAATGGCACAAACGATGCAACGGAATATTCCGTACTCTCTGAGAAAATGAGACCGTAGAACAGGTTGTCGAATATATTGCCTGCCGCACCGGCCGTAATGAGCGACAAACAGATGATGAAACCGATGGGCGCGCGCTTTGTAATGACTTTTGCAAGTCCGTAGCTTAACAGACTCACGGCTATTATGCGGAACCCGCACAGCAAATAGGTGCCGATGAAATCCATGCCGAACGCCATCCCTTTGTTTTCAGTGAAATACAGTTGCGCCCACGTTCCGCAAAGCATTATGGCGCTGTGCAGCGTCATACCGGTCTTGACCAGAATTTTTATAAGCTGGTCGCAAAACAAGACAAGGATTACAACGCTGGCGGCTATAATCCTTTTTCTTTGTATGTCCTTTTGAATTGTCACAAAAAATCAGTCTTTACGGTTCTTTTGCAATTTCGGTTCGATGCTCAGCGTGGCATGAGGAACGGCACGCAGCCTTTCTTTGGGAATAAGCTTGCCTGTGATGCGGCAAATGCCGTAAGTCTTGTTCTCGATGCGTATCAGGGCAGCTTGAAGGTTGTTGATGTATTTCTGCTGCCTTGCCGCCAGGGCCGATATCTCCTCTTTTGCCTGCGTACTGAATCCTTCTTCCATCACTTTATAGGTTGGAGAGGTGTCTTCCACAGAGTTTCCGTCGCGGTTCATCAGCGTAGTGATCAGCTGATTGTAGTCGGCTTTTGCAAGCTCAAGCTTTTTAAGGATGAGGTCCTTGAATTCCGACAATTCTTCATCGCTGTAGCGTGTCTTTTCTGCCATTGTTGTTACCGTGTGTTAAAGTTTTTCTATCAGAACGTTCAGTGCGAAATCCTCAAAGTCCAATTGTGTTCCGTTTACGCTTGGTGCCCAGTCCAATTTGTCGCATAGAACCTGGCTGCAAATGTAGTTTTTGAATTGTTCGACCGCTTCTTTGATTTCCGGCTTGTCCTCTATCGTCATATGAATGTGATCTGTGATTTCAAAACCTGAATCCTTGCGGTATGTCTGGATGCGTTTCACGAATTCGCGTGCGATTCCTTCGCGTTTCAGGTCATCGGTGATTTCGAGGTCGAGAGCAACTGTCAGGGCGCCGTCATTGGCTACGCTCCAGCCCGGTATATCCTGATTGATGATTTCCACTTCTTCGCGCAGGAGCTCTATGGGAGCGGCATTCTCTATGGGAAGTTGAAGGGAGCCGTTGCGTTCCAATTCGGCAATCTCTTCTTGTGTCATTGAGTTGACTGCTTTTGCCACTTGGCTCATCAGCTTTCCGTATTTTTTGCCCATTATGCGGAAATTGCACTTGATGGTTTTTTGCAGCTTGATGGAGTCGACAAAACGGATTTCCTTGACATTTACTTCGCTTGCTATCAGCCGTTCTACTTTCTCGATTTGTTCTTTTTCTTGCTGGTCTGCCACCGGAAGCATGATGCACTGCAGCGGCTGACGAACGATTATTTCGTGTTTTTTGCGCAGCGAAAGTACCATTGAAGTGATTTTCTGCGCCATTGTCATGCGATGTTCCAGCTCGTGGTCGATGAGGTCTTCGTCGCAGACCGGAAAGTCTGCCATATGCACGCTTTGCGGTTTTCCGTTGTTGGCTGTTGCTGTCAAATCCAGGTAGAGCTGTTCTGCATAGAAGGGTGCCAAGGGTGCCATCAGGCGTGCCACTGTTTCCAGACAGGTATACAGACATTGATAGGCGCTCAGCTTGTCTTTCGACATGCCGTTGCCCCAGAAACGTTTGCGGTTGAGGCGCACAAACCAATTGGACAAGTCGTTGATAACAAAGTCTTCTATCAACCGCCCGGCTTTTGTCAGGTCATAGTCTTCGTACCTGTCGGTAACTTCTTTGATCAAGGAGTGAAGGTCCGAGAGTACCCAGCGATCTATTTCGGGACGTTCGGCCGTGGCAACTTGCGGCTGCCTGTTGTCAAAGTCATCCACGTTTGCATACATGGCCAGGAATGAATAGGTCTGGTAGAGTTTTCCGAAGAAAGTGCGTGCCACGTCTTTTACGCCTTTCACATCGAAGCGCAGATTGTCCCAGGGCGAAGAGTTCGTGATCATGTACCAGCGTACAGGGTCGGAGCCGAAAGTTTCTATTGTTTCAAACGGATTTACGGCGTTTCCCAGTCGTTTGCTCATCTTGCTGCCGTCGGCTGCAAGCACAAGGCCATTGCTTATTACGGCTTTGAATGCAACGCTGTCGAATATCATGCTGGCCAGTGCGTGCAGGGTGAAAAACCATCCGCGTGTCTGGTCAACTCCTTCTGCAATGAAGTCGGCGGGAAAGAACTCTTTTTTGTCTATGAGATCCTTGTTTTCAAAAGGATAGTGGAGCTGTGCATAGGGCATCGAGCCTGAATCGAACCATACGTCTATCAGGTCGGTTTCGCGCCTCATGGGTTTGCCGCTTTCCGACACCAGGATGATTTGGTCCACGTAGGGGCGGTGCAGGTCTATTTTGTGGTAGTTGTCAGCTGCGTAGTTGCCCGGAACGAAGCCTTTTTCTTTCAGGGGATTCTCTTTCATGAATCCGGCTTTCACGCTTTTTTCTATTTCGTCAAACAGTTCCTGTATGCTTCCGATGCATTTTTCCTCGCCGTTTTCGCTGCGCCATATCGGCAGCGGCGTTCCCCAGTAGCGGCTGCGGCTCAGGTTCCAGTCGTTCAGGTTTTCAAGCCATTTTCCGAACCTTCCTGTTCCTGTCGATTCGGGTTTCCACCGGATGGTCTTGTTCAGTTCCATCATACGCTCCTTGCAGGCGCTGCTACGGATAAACCAGCTGTCGAGCGGATAGTATAATATAGGTTTGTCGGTGCGCCAGCAGTGGGGATAGTTGTGTATGTGTTTTTCTATTTTCCATGCCGTTCCCGCTTGTTTCATTTCCATGCATATCACGATGTTCAGGTCTTCGGCTTTTGCTGCGGCCTTTTCATCGTATACATTGTTTTGGTTGAACTTGGGGTCGTATGCGTTTTTCACGTAGTTGCCTGCGTGTCCGGCATAGGCTGCTGTGTCCATGCAGTGCTTTACGAATTGCTCGTCGAGTTCTTCGGTAACGTAATATTTGCCTTGCAGATCTACCATGGGGCGTGTTTCGCCTTTTTTGTTCATCAGGTAGAGCGAGGGTATTTTGGCGGCTTTGGCCACAAAGGCGTCGTCGGCACCGAATGTGGGTGCTATGTGCACGATGCCCGTACCGTCTTCGGTTGTTACGTAGTCGCCGCCGATTACGCGGAAGGCGGCATCGGCCATTTCAACGTAGGTATCTTTTCCGTTTTCGCCGGTGAAGGTTTTTTCGGGGTGCTCCGTGGCATATTCGGTTACAAATGCGGGTGCGTTTTTGCCGGTTTTCATGCACGGTTTGATCCATGGCATGAGCTGTTCATACTTCATGCCTACCAGGTCTTCTCCCTTGTAGCGGCCTACGATGCGGTAGGGCACTGTTTTGTCGCCGTGTTGGTAGTCGTCCATGGCCTTTTCCGCTCCTTCGGCATTGAGATAGCTGTTCAGGCGGCTTTCTGCCATGACCACCGAAATCTTTTCGTCGGTATAGGGATTGTATGTCTGCACGCACACATAGTCTATTTTCGGACCCACACAGAGTGCCGTGTTGGATGGCAGCGTCCAGGGTGTGGTTGTCCATGCCGCGAAGCAGGGCGTGCCCCACTCTGCCATTTCCGGGCGTGGGTCTTTAATTTTGAACAGGGCCGTCACCACGGTGTCTTTCACGTCGCGGTAGCATCCGGGCTGGTTCAGCTCGTGCGAGCTCAGTCCTGTTCCTGCTGCCGGTGAGTAGGGCTGTATGGTATATCCCTTGTAGAGCAGTCCTTTCTTGTAGAGTTCTTTCAGGAGCCACCACAGGGTTTCGATGTAGCTGTTTTCGTAGGTAATGTATGGGTGATCCAAGTCGACCCAATAGCCCATCTTTTCGCTTAGGTCGCGCCATTCTTTGGTATATTTCATTACGTCTTCGCGACAATGGCGGTTGTAGTCTTCAACGCTGATGGTCTTTCCGATATTGTCCTTGGTGATGCCGAGTTCTTTCTCTACGCTCAGTTCCACGGGCAGTCCGTGTGTGTCCCATCCGGCTTTGCGCGGCACGTAGTAACCTCTCATCGACTTGTAGCGCAGCACGGTGTCTTTGATGGTGCGTGCCAGTACGTGATGGATGCCCGGGTGTCCGTTGGCCGATGGCGGGCCTTCAAAGAAGACAAATGTGGGGTGTCCTTTTCTGTTTTCTAAACTTTTGTGGAATATGTCTTTGTCTGTCCATGCTTTCAGTATTTCTTGATTTACTTTGGACAGATCAAAACCGGAATGTTCTGGAAATTTGCGATTCATTGTTGCGCTATGAAATTTGCCTGCAAATTTAAGAAATAATCTGCATTTTCAAGCAGGTAAGACCTTTAAAGTCTTTGTGCTTTATGAAAAAAAGAGTGCCGCAACAGCTGTTTCCTGCCTTTGCGGAGCCTGTGTCTTACACTTCGCGAAATTTGAAGTCGCGTCCGCCCTGTTTCTTGAACCATCGGTGGGTCACCAGCAGGTAGAAGGCCAGTGCCGCTGCCGAGAGAATCAATGCCAGCAGGGTTGTGTCGGCTTTTGTGCCGGCCAGAAAGAATCCGATGCACATTCCACTGCACGATGTCAGCACATAGGTTTGTTGCAGGGTGCCTCTCTGGCAGTGGTTGGACAGTTTCAGAAAGTACAGCAGGAACCGCGATACCGTCCATCCTATTCCTGCTCCCAGCATGAAGAAAGCCACATACAGAATGCGTGTTTCATACTGCATCATCAGAAGGGCCATGGAGGCCATTATGAGCAGGAGTCCCGCAACGGCGTCGGCCCGTTCGTCGGCCGATTCGAAAAAGTTGCGATGAACGATATAGGCTGCCAGCAGTCCCAGGGCCGCCATGCCCAGGCAGGCCGGCGGTATCAGGCTTCCCAGCAGCATGCCTTCGACTATGGCCACGGGCAGCAGGTTGAGCACGAGCACCCATGCCTGAGGCTGCCAAAAGCGGTCAAGCGAGAGCAGCGGCACCCGGTTGGGGGCGCGAAAGGGCACTTTCAGGCTTATGAAAGGCAGCATGCCGGCTATCACTGCACAAGACGAAGCCTGAAGCAGATAGGCTGACGTGTGGCCGCGCAAGAGCCACCATGCCGCTATGAGGCCGAGCGGCAGACTGAGCCGCCCGAACCACAGAAAATGGTAGTCGGTCTGTGTGCGGCGCTGCGAACACGACAAATCGTTAATCAGCGTGCCGCCCAACGACATCTCGAACACGCCGAAGCACATGCCTTCAAGCAGCCGTATGGCGGCCAGCTGCCACAGTGTTGCGGCTTCGGCCAGTGCCGGTCCTGCCAGGGCCAGCCCCGTTATGGCGCAAAGGCATACCCGCTTGCGCCTGAAAGCGTCGACGAGGTAGGCATTGAAAGGTCCCGGCACAAACATGCCGATGCAAAACACTGCTCCGCAGAAACAGGTGCTTGTCAGGGTCTCGCCGTTTTCGCCCGACCATGCACGGAACATGGGAAAGCGCATGAAAACGGCCAGTGTAATGAAAAAATGGGTGAAGCACATCTTGCAGTATTCTGCGTTCCAGAAAGTGTCGGGCTTCTTTATGTCTTCCATCGTGTCTTTGAAATAAATACGGAGTTGCCGCCTGCCGGGTAGCGTGCCGTTCGGGCGGCTCGATGTCTGTTATGGTTGCGTTTTTGCCGCTGTGCTTCAGTAGGCTTCGTCCTTACCGGGAAAATCCACGTTTTTCACGTCGCTGATATATTGCCCCACGGCGTTGTGTATCACGTCGGCCAGATTGGCATAGCGTCTCAGGAATTTGGGCGAGAAGCTCTGGTCCATGCCCAGCATGTCGTTGACAACGAGCACCTGCCCGTCCACTCCGCTGCCGGCTCCTATGCCGATGACGGGGGCTGCCACTTCTTTTGCCACGCATTCGGCCAGCCGGGCCGGAATCTTTTCCAAAACGATGGCACAGCATCCTGCCTCGTCGAGCATGCGTGCATCGTTGATGAGCTTGGCCGCTTCGGCTTCTTCGCGTGCCCTGACGCTGAATGTTCCAAACTTGTTGATGCTTTGCGGTGTCAACCCGAGATGACCCATTACGGGAATCCCCGCTGCAAGAATCTTTTTAACGGTTTCTATGATCTCTTCGCCTCCTTCGAGCTTCACACAGTCGCAACCGGTCTCCTGCATGATGCGGATGGCGTTGCGCACGCCTTCGGTACTGTTGACCTGATAGGTGCCGAACGGCATGTCGCACACCACAAAGGCGCGTCTCACCGCTCTGGCCACCGAGCGTGCGTAGATTATCATCTCATCCAGCGTGATGGGCAGCGTCGTAGGGTTGCCTTCCATCACATTCGATGCCGAATCGCCTATCAATACGGCGTCGATGCCGGCCTCGTCTACCAGCCGCCCCATGGTATAGTCATATGAGGTGAGCATGGCTATTTTCTTGCCTTGCTTTTTCATTTCGCGCAGGCGTTGGGTGGTCACCTTGCGTGTGTCGTCTACTAAATATCCGCTCATGTCGGTATTATTTAAAGGGTTGAATGCTATGTGGAAACGGTTGTTTGTTGAAGTTATTGTTGGTCGAGTACGGCTTTGAAGTCCTTCATGCCGAATCCTGTGAAGTTGTCTATGCAGATGTCGGCCTTGCGTGCCACTTCGCTGCGCGGCAAGGTGGTGGCCAGCCCCACGACTTTCATGCCTGCGCGGCGACCGGCTTCGAGTCCGTTGCGCGAGTCCTCGAACACCACGCACCTACTTATTGGTACACCGACAGCGGCAGCCGCTTTCAGGTAGCCGTCGGGCGACGGTTTTGATTCGCTGAAATCTTCAGCGGTGAGCACGCGGTCGAATTGTGAGTTGAAATGGGGATGTGCCTTTTCCAGATTCTTCATTTTGTTGCGGTCGGAACTGGTCACGACGGCCGTTTTGACGCCATGCTTATGCAGCTCGTCCAGAAAGGTTTCAAAGCCGGGAATGTAGTCATACTTCATGTTTTCTTCCCACCTCTCCAGCTTTGCCGTCACTTCGGAAGCCGCCTGTTTGTCGTCATCGAAATAGTCTTTCAGGATTTGCACCAGTGTGCGTCCTTTGATGCCGGCCGGAAATTCGGGGCAGTCGGGAAGATATTCCTTCCCTATTTTGCTCCAGAACTTACTGTATTGGGTCTCTGTGTCAACGATGACCCCATCAAGGTCGAATAAGGCCGCCAAAGCCTCTTTGTCTGTATTGTCCATGACTCTCGAATTACAGCATAATTATGTTTTGCGACTGCAAAGTTAAGCCTTTTCCGTGAAATGGGCAAAATACGTCCCTGTTGTGTGGCGGTGCCGGCACGGACGCTGCGATTCTGATGCGCAAGGCTGCGATTTGAAAGCCGCAGGGACTCTTTTTGCCCCTTTGCGCCATGAATGGGCGATGTTTCATAAATGGCTGTAAAATTGAGGTCTGTGTCCTTGTCTTAGCTTGGTTTCAGTAGGCGGTGATGCCTGTTTTACTACTTTTTGAGTATTGCACGGATTGCCGGCGCGCAATAATTTTGCACCGTGAAAAGAAGAGCCGCCCATGTGTGGCATTCGCTTGATAAATAAAAAAAATGAGAATGATGAAGAAGAAAGGAAATCAGATTTTTAGAATAGTGTTGTCCCTGGTTTGCCTGCCTGTGTCGGTGGCTCTCACGAGCACATCGGCCACGGCGCAGGCCAAGGGAGATTCCACGCGCAGCGTGGTGAGCCGCCTTTCGGTGGGCGGTTATGGCGAAGTGGCCTTGTCGCGCAATTTCTATAGTGACAACCAATATCGCTACCGCTATCCCGACAAGTACAGGAACGATCCGAGCAACGGCCGTTTCGACATACCTCATGCCGTGATCTATCTGAATTATGATTTCGGCAAAGGCTGGACCATGGGGTCCGAGATAGAGTTCGAGCATACGGGAACGGGCAGTGCCATCGAGATTGAAGACGACGAAGGCGGCGAGTTTGAACACGAGATTGAAAAAGGCGGTGAAGTGGAACTGGAGCAGTTTTGGCTGCAAAAGTCTGTGATGCCGTCCTTGAACATACGTGTGGGCCACATTGTGGTGCCCGTGGGTCTCAACAACGCACACCATGAGCCGTTGAACTTTTTTACGGTCTATCGCCCCGAGGGCGAAAACACCATTCTGCCCAGCACCTGGCACGACACCGGCATCAGCATCTGGGGCCTTGCCGGCGATTTTCGCTACGAAGTGCAGTGTGTGGCCGGCCTGAACGCCTTGATGTTCAGCCGCGACAAATGGATTAACGGCGGTGCAGGATCGGCCTTCGAGTTCAAGCCGGCCAACAAGTACGGCTTTGCCGCACGCATCGACAATTACAGCATCGAGGGGCTCCGCCTGGGTCTGAGCGGCTATTTCGGACAGTCGTTCCACAACACCTATCCCAACGAGATGGAAGGCGCCGGCAAGACCTACGACAAGGTGAAGGGCAACGTGCTGATAGGGTCGGTCGACATGACATTCAACCGCTTCAACTGGATTGTGAGGGGGCAGGCCGACTATGGCTTTATATCGGACACGCCGATGCTGAACAGTGCAAAAATCAATTCGCAGAAAACGTCTCCCTACAACAAGACCTACGTGGGCAAGAATGCCGTTGCCATTGGTCTGGAAGCCGGCTATGACATATTTTCGCAGATAGCCTCGCTGAAAGAAGACGGCCGGAAACTCTACCTGTTTGGTCGCTACGAATACTATGACTCGTATATCAAGGAACATACGCAACCGTCGTTCGACTATACAGCCAAGAAACGCTGGGCAGTGGGCCTGAACTACTTCCCCATCCCGCAGATTGCCGTAAAGGCCGACTATTCGATGCGCATGCTCAGGAAGCAATACAACAACGAGCCGTCGCTCAATATCGGCATAGCCTATCAGGGCTTTTTCCTTTAAGCCGGAGATGATACACATTAACCTAAAATAAAACAACTGATAACATGAACAAGATTTTCAAATCGGCACTGCTCGCTGCGGCAGCCTGCACATTTTCGCTGAGTTTCACATCGTGCAGCGATGACAACAATGACGACCACAAGGACAAGGTGGCCGAACAGAATGCCAGCATACAGAAACTGGCCACGACCTATCTCGACAATGTGGTATATCCCACCTATACCGACCTGGCCGATGAGGCGGAAAACCTTTACACCAAAATCAGCGCACTCAAAGCCAAGCTGAAAAACAATGAAACCGTGGCCCAGAGCGAAATTGACGCCATCTGTAGCTCCTACAAGGAAGCGCGCCGCTATTGGGAAGAAAGCGAGGCCTTCCTTTTCGGTGCGGCCAGCGACTTTGAGATTGACCCGCACATCGATACGTGGCCTCTCGACGTGGAAACCCTTGCCAAGGACCTTAACGACGAGACAAAGATTGCAGCACTGGATGCTGCCGAATCCAACGGCGAAGCCCGCAAATATCTGACCAAGGAAAACCTGGGCTTCCACGGCATAGAGTTTATCTTCTTCCGCGACGGCAAGAACCGCCCGGTGGCCATTTTCAACAACGACGAGACCGAAAGTTTTGAAAACTACTTCAACGGCATGAACGTGACGGGACGCGAAGAAATCATATTCGCCGCCGCCGTGGCCTGTGACCTGCGCGACAAATGCTACCAGCTCGAAGTGTCGTGGAAAGGCGACAAGGCCAACGCCAACCACGTGGCACGCGTCAAGGAATGTGCCAAAAAATTTGAAGACTACAAGACAACGGTCGAGAAAAACGGACTGAGCTATGGCGAGAACTTTCTGGCGAGCGGCACTGCAACAGGAACTCTGAACTCGTGGAAGAAAGCCGTCGAGACAATCCTTATATCCGGCTGCTCCAACATTTGCGCCGAGGTGGCCGACCAGAAGATGGGACAGGCTTACCGTTGCGCCACGGGCAAACCCGGCTATCATGAAGACGAGGAAACCGGCGAATTGGTGCAGGACGACCCCAACTATATCGAATCGCCCTACAGCTATAATTCCTATACCGACTTCTACGGCAACATCATGAGCATCAAGAACAGCCTGTATGGCAATATCGGCCAAAACGTGTATGATAGCAATTCGGTAATGGCTTACCTGGCCACCTATAACCCTGAGATGAAAGAAGAGCTGCAAGACAAGTTGGAAGACGCATTGGAAGCCCTCATAGACTGTCAGAAGAGCGGCCGTTCTTTCCGCCAGGATCCCGGTGCAGCATGCGTCAAAGAAGCCATGGAAGAGGTTACCGAGCTCGACAGCTACCTGGGCGAGGTGTCGAAATGGATATTGCTGAATTAAAGCATCACTGCAACGCGACAACTATTCTAAAAGACTTTGAATATGCAACTGATGAAAACAAAACTGATGGCTGCCTGCGCCCTGTTTATGCTGACAGCGTCTTGTTCTGACGACAACGACAACAAGGAAATAAGCACCACGGGCGAGGACGACTATGCCTATGTAGGGAAAAAGGTGGGAAACTTTCTTGCCGAGGAATGGTATCCGGGCGGCGAACTTGGCACGACGGAAAATACCACGGCTTCGTGCTACGAAGACGAAACACAAGCTGTCAACGATGCCGGACTGTTTAATGCCTTCAAGCACGGCGAGCTGCTCTTCGAGCACGATTTCACGGAAAAGAGCACGGCTTCGTTCGGAGGTCTGGGCCCAGCTTATGTGCGCACGTCCTGCATTGACTGCCATCCGGGCTACGGTCATGGAAAACGCGTGCAAAGCTACAACGCCGACTTTCGCGGCAACGGCTATCTGCTGGTGGTTTACCATCCGTCCGATGGGTTGAACAGCGATGACGGTCCTTATATTTCGGAAGTGACCAGCATGCCGCAAACGCGGGCCGTGTCACCGTTTCTGCCGCCTATCGACGAATCGGGCATCCACTTGACGTGGCCGAAAGTTGAGCAGATGGAGAGCGGACTTCCCATGGAGTTTCCCGACGGCGAGAAGTATGAGCTGATCTATCCCGAACTGAGCATAGACCAGGCGGCTTTCAACACCGACCCCAAGCCTACGAATCTGGCCTTCCGCCTGGAGTCGACAATCGGTCTCTATGGCACGGGATTGCTCGATGCCATCCCCGAAGATTCCCTGAAGGCGCAATATATGAAGACGGCCAAGTATGTGGAACTGAACCCGCAGATTTGGGACAACGACAAGAACGACTGGGCTGCCTCGGCATGGTATACGCTGGCCGACGGCACGAAGAAAATCAAGCGCTTTACCTATGCCCTGACGCGCGCTTCACTGCAGGATGGCGCCGGTGCCAATGCCGTTTGGAACATTCCCAACGTGAGCCGCAGCGACCGCCCGAAACTTTATACCACTACGGCGTGGGCCACTGCCATGTCGAAGAACAAGGATGTCATTGCCAAGATTAAGGCCAACCCCAAGTCGCCTTATTATGCCGATGGGACTGACGAAAAGATTGCCGAGGCGGTGAAAACCCTACTCGACCCTTCTACCAATCAGTTTGACAATCCGTACCACAAGTTTGTGCCTGAGATGACCGACACTACCTTTTGGCAGTACATGGTGTGGCAGCGCGGTCTGGCCGTTCCCCGTGCCCGTGATCTCAATGACGCAACCGTGCAGCGCGGCAAGAAAGTGTTTAACGAGATTGGCTGTGCCACCTGTCACCGCCCCAAATGGACTACGGGGCCTGACAATTACTGGAAACCGAGTATGATGGTCAAAAACAACCTGCCGTTGCCGCAATATCCCAACCAGACGATTTATCCGTATACCGATATGGTGCAGCACAGGTTGTATATGAAGAACGGCATACACGGTTCGTGGTGTCGCACCACTCCGCTCTGGGGACGTGGACTCTCTGAGCAGAACACCGGAGCCGAAGACCGTCTGCACGATTGCCGTGCGCGCAACGAGGTGGAAGCCATCATGTGGCATGCTTACAGCAAGAAGAGCGAGGGCTACGAGTCGGCTTACAAGTTCTACCAATTGCCCAAGAAGGATCGTGACGCGGTGGTGAAGTTCTTGCGCTCCATTTGAGTTTTCTTTATTGATGATTGTGGAAATTGTGCCAAAAGCTGTAATTTTGGCACAATTCCATTTTTATGAAGACTTTGACAATGACAAAACCAATTCTATACGGTTCGTATGTGGTGCTGGTGGTGGTCATGGCGATTGCCACGCTGCTTGAAAACTGCGACGAGGCTTTGGGACGCTCCATATACGCCTCGCCCTTGTTCGCTGCGGCGTGGGCTGTGCTTGCCGCAGCCTCGGTTGTGGTGCTTTGGCGGGCTTGCCGCAGCCGCAGGAGCCTTACTTTTTATTTGCTTCATGCCGCGTTGCTCGTCATTCTGCTGGGTGCTCTTGTCACGAGACTCGGTTCGCACGGCGGGCGGCTTCATTTGCGCATCGGCGAGACGGCATACCGCTATATGGAAGCTGATGATGACGGGCAGTGGCACGAGAGTAGCCTGCCTTATGCCTTGAGGCTCGACACTTTCAATGTGGTTTACCACGAAGGGACGGCCGCTCCGGTCGATTATGTTTCGCATCTCACCGTCATCGATGGCGGAAAGGAGCAGAAGGCGGTGGTTTCGATGAACAGGATTCTAAGCTACAAGTCGATACGGTTCTATCAGACGTCGTACGACGAGGATGGGCGCGGCAGCGTTTTCACGCTCTATGCCGACCCTGCCGGCATTGCCGTTTCCTATGCGGGCTATGCCCTGTTGATATTTTCGTTGATTTGGATGCTGTTTGATCCGCGCGGTGCCTACCGCCGTCTGCTGCGCCATCCGTTGCTTGGCAAGGGGCTGTCGGTGGCAATCGTTGCGGCCGCGGCCATGTTTGCTCCCCAGAGGGTGCAGGCGCAGACGGCATTGCCCGAAAAGACGGCGCGCGACTTCTGCCGCCTGCAGGTGGTCTATAACGACCGCGTGTGTCCGTTGCAGACTTTTGCCATCGACTTTACGAAAAAAATCTGCGGCAGCCGCTCTTACAACGGTCTGACGGCCGAGCAGGTGCTTTCGGGCTGCATATTTTGGGGTGATGAGTGGGCCGCCGAGCCGTTTATCCGGATTTCATCCTCTTTGCTGCGGTCGCGTCTGAGCTGGCCCGAAAATGTGGCTGCCAAGGCCTTTTTCGGCAATCTTTCGGGCGCGATCCGTGATGACGGTTATGCCTTGACGCCCTACCTGCTGGAATACTATCACGGAGTGAACGACAAGTTTCACCGCGATATAGCCAAAACCGACGAGCAGGTGATGTTGTTCATGGAGCTGCGGCGCGGCACGTTGCTCAGGATGTTTCCGCATGGCGAGGGCGGCCGCACCGTGTGGTATGCCCCGACCGACCGGTTGCCTTCTTCGATGAGCGAGGGCGAACGGCTGTTTGTGCAAAACTTCTTCAATCTGCTTTATCAGGAGGCCAAGGCGCGAAACTATGCTGCCATGGGTCGTCTGATAGACAAGATGCACCGCTATCAGCTGCGCAATGCCGGCCGAAGCATGCCCTTGCCCGTGGTGACGAAGGCCGAGACGGTCTACAATTCCGCGCCATGGGTCACCATTCTGTTCATCTGCAACCTTGCGCTCGGCTTTTTGGCGCTCGGTCTTACGCTTGCCCGCATCCTGCGCCGCAACAGCCGGGAGCCATCGCGCTTTGACGATATGGCGCGAAAGTTCTTCCTTTCGGCCGCCGCCGTGGCCTTTCTGGCGCTCACGCTTGTCATAGCCCTGCGCTGGACGATAGGCGGCACCGTTCCGCTCAACAACGGCTATGAAACGATGCTCGCCATGGCATGGTTCATACAGTTGTTTGCTTTTGTCTTCTACCGCCGTTTCCACATCGTGCTGGCTTTCGGACTGCTGCTTTCGGGCTTTTTCCTGCTTGTCAGTCACATCTCGTTGATGGACCCGCAGATCACCCACCGCATGCCGGTGCTCAATTCGCCCCTGCTGAGCCTTCATGTGTCGGTCATCATGATGGCCTATGCCCTGTTGTCGCTCACTTTCCTGTGTGGCACGACGGCTTTGATAGTAAGGCTGTTGCAGAGAGACACCCACCGCATGCACGGGCAATTGCTGGCCTTGCAGCTGTTGAGCCGCCTGCTGCTCTATCCTGCCGTGGCGGCTCTTGGAACAGGCATCTTCGTGGGAGCGATATGGGCCAATGTGAGCTGGGGACAATACTGGAGCTGGGACCCCAAGGAAACGTGGGCCTTGATCACCTTTATGGTCTATGCCGTGGCCCTTCACCCCACTCTGATACGCCGCCTCAACGCTCCTTTGGCCTATCATGCCTTCATGGTTTTCGCTTTCCTGGCATTGCTCATGACCTATTTCGGTGTCAACTACCTGCTGGGCGGAATGCACAGCTATGCGTAGCCGGCTCAAAGTGCAGGCCGCCGTTTCTTGCCGTCTTCACAAATTAGTAGTACCTTTGCGCCACAATACAAATCACTTGTAAAAAATCACAACATGGACACGCCTGAGACTTCTATCGGCATGATAACGGAACTGTTTCCCCGTCTCACACCGTTGCAACAGCAGCAGCTGAGCCGGCTTTATGACCTCTATCAGGATTGGAACGCCAAGATCAACGTCATTTCGCGACGCGACATTGATTACCTCTATCTGCGCCACGTGCTCCACTCTATGGCCATTGCGCGCTACATAAGTTTCAAGCCCGGCACAAGCATCCTCGATATAGGCACGGGAGGCGGATTTCCCGGAATTCCTCTGGCCATCTGTTTCCCCGAATGCCGGTTTACGCTGATCGACAGCATCGGAAAGAAAATCCGTGTGGCTGCGGCCGTGGCCCACGACATAGGCCTCACCAACACACTTGCCGTGCAACGCAATGCGAAGGAAGAAAAAGGAAAATACGATTTCATTGTGAGCCGCGCCGTCATGAACGCGCGCCAATTGGCCGATATGGTGCGCAAAAACATTGCCTCTCGCCAACACAACGCCCTACCCAACGGGCTCATCTGTCTTAAGGGCGGCAATCTCGATGAAGAACTCTCGCAGCTCGGTTGCCCTTATGAGCTTGTGGCCATATCCGACTACTTTAAAGACCCGTTTTTTGAAACCAAACAGATACTTTACGTCCCTTTATCCTAAACAGAAAAAATGATTGATATTGCCCGCTTTATAGTCAATCCGATTCAGGAAAACTGCTACGTGGTTTCCGACACTACCCGTGAAGCCGTCATCATAGACAACGGTGCCTTCTATCCCGAAGAGGTCGATGCCGTAATTGGATATATTGAGAAAAACAAACTGAAGCCGGTATGTCAGTTGGCAACCCACGCCCATTTCGATCACATCATGGGTAGCGGTTCGATATACGACAAGTTTGGTCTGAGCCTGCGCTTCTCGCCCGACGATGCCAAGTTGTATGGCGACATTGTGCAGCAAACAGAAATGTTTCTCGGCATGCGTCCGCCCCGTCAGCCCGCACCCCCGGGCCTGCCCCTGCGCCATGGCGACAGCGTAAGTTTCGGCACACATAGCATCAGTGTCATAGCAACGCCCGGCCATTCGCCCGGCGGATTGTGTTTCTATCTGGAAGACGAGCAGACCCTCTTCAGCGGCGACAGTCTGTTTCATCACAGCATAGGTCGCACCGACCTGCCCGATGGCAGCAGCCGCGACCTGATCACATCGTTGCAAAGCCGTATTCTGGTGCTTCCGCCCCAAGTGAAAGTGCTGCCCGGTCATGGCGAAGAGACGTCAATCGGCGAAGAGCAAGCTCACAATCCCTATTTGCAGCCTTACCCGCACGATTAGAAGCACACCCGCTGCAACAGAAAGCCTTCATGTGCCGCGAAAATCCCTCCTGCCTGCATTGAATACGCGTATTCAACCCCCGTATTCAATCCCCGTATTCAATACGGGTTATAAGGGAAAGAAAGAAAAGCAAAGAAAGAAAAATCTTCCTCCCCATACCCCTCTATCTATAAAGAAAGAAATATAAAAGAAAGAAAGGGAATTCACTCTACGCGCGCACGCGGGCGCGCTCGAGGGAGAGAGAGCCTTATTCAACGTAGAGAACGAGGCCTTTCAGATATTCCCCTTCGGGATGAAAGATATTGACGGGATGATCGGCCGGCTGGTGGAGCTGGTGCAGTATGCGCACAAAACGGCGGCTTTGCGCGGCTGCGGTGAAGACGGCCAGACGGAATTGCTCCTTGTTGACGGCCTGCGAGCAGCTGAACGTAAACAAGAGTCCTCCCGGCTTGATTTTCTCGAAAGCCTTTGCGTTGAGACGTATGTAGCCCTTGAGGGCATTGTGGACGGCATCGCGGTGTTTGGCAAAAGCCGGCGGGTCGAGCACAATCAGGTCATAACTGTTGTCCATGGCCGAGAGAAACTTGAAGGCATCCTCGGCATGCGAAAAGTGGTTGTTACAGTGGGGAAAATTGAGAGCCACGTTAGCATCTGTGATGCTCACGGCACGTGCCGAGCTATCGACCGAATGCACTTCGGAGGCTCCCCCTCGCAAGGCATAGACCGAGAAGCCGCCGGTGTAGCAAAACATGTTGAGCACCTTCCTGTCCTTGGCATATTGCTCCAGCAGGCGGCGGTTTTCGCGCTGGTCGATGAAAAAGCCCGTCTTCTGCCCTTTCACCCAGTCAATCTCGAAGCTCAGTCCGTATTCCTTGGCAATGTTGGGCGATTCGGAGCCATAGAGATAGCCGCTCTCGGCTTCCACATAGGCTTTGTAGGGCAGCGTGGTGTCGCTCTTGTAGTAGACGCTTGTGAGCTGCTCAGGCATCAGCCGTACCAAAGCCCCGGAAATTTCGTGGCGCGCCAGATGCATGCCTACACTGTGAGCCTGAATGACGGCCGTATGCTCGTAAATGTCGATGATGAGGCCGGGAAGGGCGTCGCCTTCGCCGTGAACAAGACGGAATATCCGGTTTTGGGCAGATACAACGCCGATGCTTTGGCGCATCAGCCACGCTTTGCGGAGGCGCCGGAACCAAAAATCCTCGTCGATGGTCTCTTGCGAAAAGGTCAGCATGCGCACGGCTATGGAGCCAAACTGAAAATGGCCGATGCCTGCCGATTCGCCTTTGGCATCGATGACATTGACAATGCTGCCCTCTTCCACTCCGTTGTCTGTCCTGCTGATGGCGCCCGAAAACACCCACGGATGAAAACGCTTGAGTCCGCCGTCTTTGCCCGGCCTGAGATATACTTTCTTATACATGGCGTAGTTTTATGCTGAAAACATGTCTTTTATGATGTCCGAAACCAGTTTGTCGCAGTCGACGTGAGGAATCAGAATATAGTCGTGCTTTTTTTTCATCTCATGGAGACGTCTGTAAATCTTTATGCACGCCCAGGCATCTGTGGCGGCATACTGTTTTTGGGGGCGTGTAAGAACGTTGGCTTCCCAATTGCTCAGGCGTTGGGCCTTGGATATGCGTTTTCCGAAAAGATTGGCATAGAGTTTTTGGAGGCTCTTGTCTTCAATGCCGAAAGAGGCGGCATAATCCTGCAAGTCAAGGTAGAGACCGTTGCTGGTGCCCATGCGTTTGTAAAGGGCGTGCATGTCATCGCGCAGCGACAGCCCCACTTTCAGCTGCGTGCGGTCTTCGAGCAGTTCCTTCAGGCAGTCGGGCACTCCCATCTTGTTGAGCCTGAAAAGAAAGCACATTTTGGCCGTTGCCAATTGGAGCAAAGCCACTTTGTTGACGTGGCCGCGCTTGAAAGACGGGCGGGTTTCGGTGTCGATACCGATGAGGCTTTCCTGCTTGAGATATTCAACCGCTTTTCGGGCGCTTTCGGCCGTTTCGACTACTATGATGCGCCCTTCAAACATGGCTTGCGGCATGTGTGGGATGCGTTCCTTGTCTATTTCGGCATAAATTGTCGTGTTCACCTTACCAGTAGTTTTGCCTATTCTTCCATTTCTTGCATGAACATCACATCGTGCAAGGCTCTCATGACGCAGGGAATGCGCTGCCCCCAGTAGTGGGGAAACTGTTCCATCGTCAAAGCCAGCGACGCTTCCATGGTTTCCTCGTAGCCCTGCCTGAAAATGCCGACAAAGTTGCGCAAATCCTGGTAGATGTCGGCCAAATCTTCCGAGATGGTCTTGCGTATGGGCTTGTCGCTGTATTTCATATCCTCCACGAAGACGTCCAGATAGTCGTCGTGGCTGCCCATGACGGCCGCCACGTTTGAAAGCACATAGTTATAGTCTTCTTCGGTTACCAATTGCTCCACATCGCCGCCCGCTTCATATTCCTTGCCGGTCAGAAGCATGGCCTTTACATACAACAGTGGCAGTATCTTGAGCATGGCAGGGACAAATGTGCCGATGTCGCCGTCCTGCACTTGCTCAAGGCGCACACAATATTCTGTTGCAACCGTAACAAATTCGATGATATCCTGTGAATAGATTCCGCTGTCTGTCTGTTCTGTCATTGTCTGGATTGACGTTAAAGCTCTCTCTGAGCAGGTCTTCTTTAAATCGAAGTGCAAAGGTAATAAAAAGAACCATCTCGTTGCGGCTTTCAATCATTATAAGTCGTAACTTTGCAATATAAAAAACCGAAGAATGTCATTGCAAATGATGAAAAAGAAAATACTTATTGCTTCCGTGGCCGGTTTCCTGGTATTGGCAGCAGCCGTATGGGCGTTGTTTTTCTCTGCCATGTCGTCGGGTGCCACGAGCGTTTTTGTCGACATTGATGAAGACGACAACATCGATTCCGTGTTGGCCAAGGTCGGCAATGCCACCCATGCCGGAATGCAGCTGAAAGCCTTCAAAGCCCTGGCCTCCGTCACCGGTTATGCCGGAAACATACGCACGGGCCATTACGAAATTACGCCCTCGACAGGTTGTCTCCGTCTCTTGCGCAACATGAAAAACGGCTTGCAAAAACCCATCAGAATCACGATACCCACGGTCAGGACCAACGAAAGACTGGCCGCCGAATTGGGAAAAAGGCTCATGCTCGATTCTACCGACTTCATAGAACTGTTCAAGGACTCGTCGCGATGCGCAGAATACGGATGCGACACGTTCAGCATCATGGGATTGTTTATTCCCAATACGTACGAAATGTATTGGAACATACCCTTGGACAGATTCATGCTCAGGATAAAGAAAGAATCTACCGCCTTTTGGACTCCTGAACGTCTTAAAAAGGCCGAGGCTTCGTCTCTTACGCCGCTACAGGTTGTCACCCTCGCTTCGATTATCGACGAAGAGACGGCCAACAACGCCGAAAAGCCCGACATTGCCGCCATGTACCTTAACCGCCTGCGCAAAGGCATGCCGTTGCAGGCCGATCCCACCATTAAGTTTGCCACCCGGCAGTTTCAGTTGCGCAGAATATATCACAACATGCTTTTTGTAAAGAGCCCCTACAACACTTATAAGAACACAGGCCTTCCGCCCGGCCCGATACGCATACCTTCGGTGGCAGGAATCGACGCTGTGCTGAACAACAGGCAGCACGACTACCTTTACATGTGTGCCAAGGAGGATTTTTCGGGCACCCATCGCTTTGCGCGCACCTACGGCGAGCATCTGACCAACGCCAAACGCTATACCGACGCTCTCAACCGGCGGGGCATCAAATAGGCTTCGGGCTTTGGGCGTTTAAGCCCTGCCGCTCCTTGCAAGCAATGTCTTTATTGCGCCCGTAAAGGAGGCATCGGCTTCCAGGTCTTCCAGAAACAGATGCATGCGGTAGCGCCAATAATGGTGAGGGTCGGCCGGATTATTGATTTGCTCGCTTTCCAAATCGTTGTTGCGCAGACGTTCATCCATCGACAACCAATCCTGAAGCGCAATTACGCAAAGCAATGATGGCGAGTTGAGGTGGCGAAGCAATATCTCGGCGCAAAGAGTCGCAGGCATTTCTTGGGGTGCTTTTCCCGTGTGGCGTAGCACTTGCGTATAGTATTCCTGTGCCGCAGCGGCATTCCGCTGCCACCACAGACGCAAAGGCGGCATGTCGTGTGTCGTGATGGTGTCGACCGACAGCAGCGGATTGGAATCTACATCGGCAAAACGTTTCCATGAATATTTAGGCATGCTCTCCACTTCCAACGAAAGGATGTGCAGACTGTCGAGCACCTTGCGCATGCAGGCGGGTATCATGCCCAAATCTTCGGCACAGGGCAGCATGTTGGTGGCCTCAGTAAGCAGCGACAGCTTGTCAATGGCACCGCGCGCCCAAAAATCGTCGTGACGGTGAAAGAAGAAATCATCGTAAATGCGGTTGTAGGCCTCTTTGTCGCCCTTTGTCAGCCGGCTGTAGGCCGCAGTGGCCTTTCCGCCGATGTTGGGATGGTATTTTCCGGCCGTGTGAGCATCTTCAAAAAACAATTGTTCTTTCAGCACTTCTTCGTCAGCATTTGCCGCGTGACCGGGCTGCCGCACCGGCAGGCTTGCCTTGAAGCCGGCAGCCCTTATTTCTTCGTCGCTCAGCGGCAATGCCGGATTGAAATGGCCTGTCATGCCAGAGCGGTAAGGAAACGGTATTTCCCAGATGCGGAAAAAGCCCAAAACGTGATCTATGCGGTAGGCGTCGAAAAAGTC
The DNA here is from genome assembly GCA_002439755.1 of Prevotellaceae bacterium UBA6417. Taxonomy (GTDB): domain Bacteria; phylum Bacteroidota; class Bacteroidia; order Bacteroidales; family Bacteroidaceae; genus UBA6382. The sequence continues at coordinate 51,402 of DJPH01000044.1, forward strand.
GGCCATGTAGCGCAGGCGGTCTTGCCACCAGCGTCCGCCGTCCTTGAGTATTTCCTGCCAGTTATAGGTGGGGAAGCCCCAGTTCTGGCCGTCGGCCGAAAAGTAGTCGGGCGGTGCGCCGGCCTGTCCGTCAAAGTTGAAAATCGCTGGGTTTGCCCATGCCGTGGCACTGTCGCGGCTCACACCGATGGGGATATCGCCTTTCAGCACAACCTTTTTCCGTCGGGCGTGAGCGTGTACTTCCGAAAGCTGTTCATATAATACAAATTGCAGAAAGGCATAGTAGCGCACTTCGTCCATTCTGTTTTCTTGTTCGAGCCATTGCCTTATCTCCGCTTTATTGTAGCGGCTGAAGCGCGGCCAATGCCTGAAATCGGATGTGCCGTAGAGCTGCTGGAAAAAGCGGAAATAGCAATACGGACGCAGCCATTCCTGCCGGGCCGCCACAAAGTCAGCATATTCGGCCGATGCCTCGACGGCGAGTCCTTCCTGAAGATAATAGGCTTGCAGATAGGCGTTTTTGGCGCGGTTAACTTTTTCATAATCAACGGAGGGTTGCCTGTTGAGCTCTTCAAACTCTTTTTGGAATGCGCTATACAGTTTTTTGTCTTTCAATGGTTTCAGCCACCTTAGGCAGACATACATGGGATGAAGCGCAAAGACAGAAATGCCGTTGTAGGGATATGAATCGGCCCAAGTGCCCGAGCGGCTCGTATCGTTGACGGGCAATATCTGAACCACATGCAGCCCGGTTGCTGCCGCTATGTCTATCATCTTGTGCAAATCGCCGAAGTCGCCTACCCCACAGCTCTTGCAGCTCCGCAAGGAGAACACAGGAACCACCAGGCCGGCTGTGCGTCCCGGGCATGGTTCGAAACGTAAGGGCGACTGCTCGATGACTAAGTTGTCATGGCTGTCACATGAAAGGATGCGGCGGTTGTCGCCGGCTTCCCAGACGGTCTCAAGCGTCTTTTCGTCTTGCAGCACAAACTTGTATTCCATGGGGAAAACCAGTTTGTCGGCATCTATACCTACTTGCATACTGTAGTGTCCTGTGCACTTGACCGGTAATGCGTTCGAGGGGTTCCAGTTGCCGAGTAAGCCGGAGTTGCCCACCAGCAGCAGGCGTTGGCCTTGGTGCGGCACAAACTCGGGCACAATCAGATAGAGCTTGTGCCGGCTTTCGTCTGTATCGGCGAGCTCAATGGAGGCATTGTCTTCGCAGGCAAACAGGCAGTCTTTATAGGCCGAGGAATATAGATAGGAGTTGCTTCCGGCCGTTATCCACCGGCAATGCAGGGCTGTGCTGCCCTGCGGCATTATCTTGCAGCGATGTAATGCATTGCGCGCTTCGCTGTCGATGGTCTGCCCGTTGTCTTCCACGTGAAAGCGGAAGTGCAGACAAGCGCTGTCGTCGCTGTTCAGACACACGGCACATTGCCAAATGCGCCCATCGGATGTGACCATGGGAATACAGGTGCTTTCGTTATTGGCATCTTCGGGTAGATACAAGTCAAGGCATACTTGCGAATGGCCGTTGGTGATGTATTCGATAAAGAAGTTCAATGTCGTCATAAAGCAGGTATTTGTCGTTGCTTCACTTGTAGCGGATGTCTTTCAGTGAGAATCCCTCCATCATTATGCTGCGGTCCACATTGCCGTCTACACCCGGCACGTCGCCATGCGAGGTATATTGCCAGATGACGTATTTGCGCCCGTCCGAAAGTTCGGGCTGCGCGTCGCGATAGAAGGCTATCATCAACGGATATTCGTCGAGCCCTGCACCGGCAAAGTGCTTGTTGTAGAAATTCACAAATGTATAGAGCATGGGCTTGCGCCCGTAATAGGCCGTCAGGCGTTCCAGAAATATTTTGAGGCGTCTCACCAATTCGGCCGAGCGGCATCCGTTGGTATGCTCTACGTCTACGATGGGAATCAAGTCCTGCATGTCTTTCTTGACGGTCGATGTCATGTTGTTAAACTGCTCGTCGAGCGAGATGTGGGCGCGGAAGAAATGATAGCTGCCCACTTTCAGACCGGCTTTCCGTGCTTCGCGTATGTTGTATTCATAGGTGTCATCAACGAGGCTCGCGCCCTCGGTGGCTTTCATGTAGGCATAGCCTATCTGGCCGTCCTTGGCCACCGATTTCCAGTCTATTTCGTGCTGGTAGTGCGACACATCAATGCCTTCCTTGAACCTCAGGTCCACAAAGTTGGGGCTTTCGGCTTCGGGCTGGTCGGGCAGGCTTTTCTGCACCCTGCTGGCATGTACCATGGCGTCGGGTTCGGGCGTCACAATGACCGGGCCTTTCTTTTTTATCACTTTGTCTTTTGCCGCAATGCCCGTGGTGCAGCAGCACAGCAGGCACAAAAGCCATATTATGTACGTTCGTCTTGTCGAATCGTCAATCACTGTTACGGATGTTTTCTTTCTTGTTGATAGGGCAAATATACGATTTTGCGGCCTAAATCCATACAAAAAAGATTTAAACAAACAACGGCCGTTTTAAAAGTGTCACTTTTTTTCTTTGCCGTTAATGCGGATGTTGCGGCAGTTCTCTATTTTCACCTCATCGGCAGTGGTTGTCAGGTTGTTGCTGATGTCTACGTTTTCGGCATCTTGCAGGAGGATGGCAAACGGCTGATAGGAGTCAAACAGGTTATTGCGGATGATGATGTTGCGGTTGACGTGGGGCGGCGTTGCCGTTGCCTCGGTCGACACCATGACACACGAGGCCGTCGACGGGTTGCCCTCTTCGCCGCAATGGGATATGTAGTTGTTTTCTATCAGAGCTGATTCTACGGGGCCGCCTTCGCGCCAACTCAGTTCGGCTCCCAGTTTGATGGCTGTCAGGGTGGTCTGTTCAATCCTGTTGCCCGAAACAACGGAGTGAGGCACTTTCAGCAGAAAGGCACGTGCGCTGTGATAATATACCGTATTATTGAGGATGCTTACATGTGGAAAACGTGTGTGGTTCAGCATGTAGCAGCTGTCGGCCAGTCCTGCGCTCACCGCACGGTCGAGTGTGACGATAACTTGCCATTTTACGGTCGAGGTGTCGACGCCTTTCACCTTGAAACGCCCTTTTATGGCCATGTTGCGGCGGTCTACGGCAACGAGGGTGTCGCCTATCGAAGGATAGTCGAGCGATTGGGCGTGAAGGTCGGCGTTTTCGACCTTGATTTCGATGCGTTTGTCCGAATCGGACTGAGGGTAGATGCTGTAATAGTAGTTGTGCACGTTGGTACAGTCGTCGCCATTGCCCTTGAATGTGCTGTTACAGATGGTGAGTGTGCCCGAGCAGGAGGTGAAATGGGTGGCATCTGTGTTGGTCGAACTGTAGCGTCCCCGTTCGGGTACCACTTTCAGGCCGTCAATCAGGATGTTGCGTGTGAGATGGCCCACAATACCCATGCCCGGAAAGCTCATGATGGTGACATTGCGCACGGTCATGTCTTTCGACTCCTTCAGCATGATGCAAGGCCGGTAATGGCCGCCGTAACGTATGATGACAAAGTCGCCTACGGGCGGACGGGCATCGGATTGTACGCGTATCAGGCCGGGACGCACCAGTTGCATGTCGCCCGTGTTGGCATAGTAGAAACGCTGCTTCGACATGCTGTAGAAATGTACGCGTCCCTGCACCACATTGTCTATGTAGCGGTACAGATCAGGGTCGTATTCCATGTCAAACGACGACTCGCCGACGGCCGTGATGCGCGCCTCGGTGGCGGCCGGCCGCTTGTAGGTGATGCTCAGACCGTCGACTACCACATTGCGTGCTTTCGTGAACGACAGCACTTCCATCCAGCCCTCGACACGCAGCAGGGCTCCTGCGGCACGTATCGTGAGGTCGCGGCACAAGCTGAAGTCAAGTCCTTTTACATAAGGCTTTTGGGGAACGAACAGGCGGTGCTGCACTTCCAGACCGCGTCCCAGTTCGCCGTTGATGGCACGGCGCTCGATGTCGGCAGCCGTGGAGTCGCTGAAATCATAGGTGCCGGGAGGAAAAACGAGCGTTGTGCCGCGGTGCTCACGGCAATATTTGGCAGCCGCTCTCAGAGCTTCGGCATCGTTGAGCCCGTCGTCGGGACGCGCACCGAAATCGGTTACGGATACTTCGTGACCGCGGCCGAAAGCGGCTGTGGTCGATATAATGGAAACGGTGATAAATGACAATAAGAATCTTTTCATGGCAAATGAATGATGTTAAAGTGCAAAGATAAGCCTTTTTCGAGAGAAAATCTGCTGTGCTGCGCGTGAAAAAGACTGTCTGAGTGCGAAAACAGGCTCAATGTGCCGGATTCTTTATTTCTTGCCGGAAAAGTCGCACGGCTTCTTCTATAATGCGCGACGCTCCCTGTATGCCTACGCTCGAAGCATCTACAACAAGATGGTAGTTGCGTGCATCGCTCCAGCGCCGGCCGGAATATTGCAGGCAATGATTGGCACGTCCGCGGTTTACCTGTTCGATACGCTCCTTTGCCGCTTTTTCGTCCAGATGGTAGCGGTGGCAGACGCGACCGACGGCAAATTCTTCGCTGCTTGTGACAAATACATGGAATGCGTTGGGATTGTCGCGGAGTATGTAGTCGGCCAACCGGCCTACAATGACACACGGACCTTCTGACGCCAGTTCGCGGATGGTGCGGCTTTGCGATACGAAAATGGCGTCATCGTGGTTGGGATTCATGGACGACGGTATGCTTTTGTCCGTAAAGATGAGTTCCCAAAGCTTGGCAGTCGAGATGTTCTGCTCGTTTTCCGCCACGTATTCCGTACTGAACCCGAGTTCGTGAGCTGTTTGGTCAATCAGTTTGCGGTCGTAGAGCTTTACGCCCAGGCTATGGGCAAGTTTTTCTGCTATGGCATGTCCGCCGCTGCCGTATTCGCGGCTTATCGTGACCACCGGATGGTAAACCGGCGACGGGTGCTCCGAAGAATGGCCGGCGGTTGAATCGCCAAGCATGCGGTCGAGCCATGAAAGATGCGGGTTGAACTGCCTCACCATGAACCCTACGAAGAACATGGAGACCAATGTTCCAATTCCTACCATATCCCAGTGCCAGCTTTTTGTCGCCACGAGCATGATGGCGGCTCCTATGCATACCAAACCTGTGTCGGAGCATATCTTTACCTTGCCGAAATCGCGTTTCAGCACTTTGGCAATGGCCAATGGAAAGCCTTCGCCGGCCAGCATCAGCACATCGCAATGAACTTCGCAGGCTATTCCGTAGGCAAGGATGGCACCGCCTGCCAGAAGTTCTATGAAGCGCAGCGGCCAGGCCACATAGAGCGGCCAGTCGGCCGGTACTTGCAGAAACGATGTGAGCCACATGGTCAAATCGGTGTACCAGCCAAAAAGAAAGCTCACCAATATCTGCAAAAGCTGAATCTTCTCGTAGTTGCGCCGCAATAAGAGAATTTGGGCTAAGATGAAGAAAATGTGCATGCACATCACATAGCTTCCCATCGTCCACGCTCCGGGAAGGAGGCTGAGCACGTAGGGCGGACACGAGATGGGCGACGAACCTAAATTGGCACGGATAGAAAGCGATGTGCCGAACGCAATGACAAAAAGCACGGCCGTAAAAGCTACGTATCGTCGTAGCAGTTCGGCCGCGCTTCTATGTCTATATGATTTTGTTGTCAATTATGTCTGTTTGCTCCGTATTCAGAACGGAAAGTTGATACCAAAGTTGAAAGCCGCGTTGCACGACAGGGGAAGTCCCTGCTTGGCCATTTTTCCAATCGAGTGGTCGGTGGCAACAAACATGTTGAAGCCTTTTGGATGAAGCGAAAGAATCCAGCCCAAAGACATTCCGTAGGTTCCTGCCGCGATATTGGCACCGGCACTGAACCATCGTGTCGGGTCTACATTGGCCGACAAGCGGAATTCGGTCCACGAGAATTTGCCTTGCATGCGTGTCGTATTGAGCAGCCCGAATTTCAGTTTTTCGTAAGCCGGCAACGTATACTGCGCCCCGAGGTTCAAGGTGGCTCCCAACGCACGGGTGCGGCCGCCTTCATCGCCATTGTCCTGCAACTCATAAAGCGAGGAAAGGCCTTCGCCCATCCTGTCGAATTCGTCCTCGAAATTGTTTTGTGCATCATCGTCCACATTGAAAATGTAGCGGTCGGTGGTAAAAGTCTTTTCGCCGTTTGTCGATGCCACCATATTGTTTGACCAGCTGATGAAGCCCAAGTCGAGCAGCGAGGCACTGAATGTCCAGTCGTTGTCAAGCTTGTATTCTGCACCCAAATCGAATGCCATTCCGAAACCGTTGAGACCGGCTCCGTCAACGTCGGCACCGCTCACATAGGTGTGGCGCACTTTTTCGCCTTCGGGGCCGCGCATTTTTTCTTCGGTCTCATAAGTCAGCCCCTTTACGCTGCTCTGTATCTTTGCATCGGTAACGGCTGTCCATTGGTCGGTGCCGAGCGTCAATTGGGCCTTGTTGAATTCGGCATCTATATTGGCGCCGCCCAGCAGGAACTTGACTGCCGCGCCAACGCGCAGGTTCTCGTTGATTTTGCGGGAGTGGCCGAGGGCAATCTCACCGTAGGCGTCGGCATGGGCATTGAAATCCTTGATATCGTATGTGGTATTGGCGGGGCCTTCTTTGGCCAGATGGAAAATGGAACCGGGAATGACAACACCGAAATTGCTGCGAACATTGAGGCTCACGGTGTTGTAGCCGCCAAAAGCCTTGAAGCCCACAGAAAGAATGTTCAGTTTCATGTCAAAACCAAGCTTGTTTTTGTCGTTGATGTTGCCCATTGCCTCGGACGTGCTCACGTTCGGATTCATAAACGTCGTGGTCTTGCCGTTGACATTATACAGGATGTCGTCGACGCCCAGGTTGCTGCGCAGCCCCATATTGATGTTTCCCAAGGCGGGGAATGAAATGAAATTGCGGTCGTTGCCGATGGCGGGGTTCTGGCTGTAGCGATAAAGATAGCCGTTTGTAAAGTAGGCCGACCTTGTGTCTTGTGCCATGGCGGGCGCTGCCAACAGTGAAAGAAGGGCTATACGCGAAATCAGTTGGGTATATTGTTTCATTTTGGTCTGTTCTTAGTGTTACTGAGTGGGTTCGTTATAATTCTTTTTCGTAGGTTCCCGATACTTTCACCTTTATGTTTTCCAAGGCAATGGTCTGCGTGGGTTTCAGTGGCGTTTGTCCGTCGGCGTTGTCCAGTCGGGCTTCGATGACGATGCCGTCAAGGTGGCGAATGTTGCCTTCTATGGCGATGACGATGGGTTCCGACATGTCTTTTGTTATGGTCTTGTCGATGGTGCCTACGATGGGATTTCCGTTTTCATCGCAGATGCGTTTGCCTTCGGTGTCGATGGGATAGACCGTAAAGGTGGCCGATATGGGAAGGTCGGTGCTGCAATCTGCCAGAACGTTTATTTTTTTGATTGTGAGGGCATCGAGGTCTTCGTCGTTCCATCCGTCGATGGTTTCTGAATATTTGATTTTCGATTCGGGGGTCAGTTGCAACGGGGCGTAGAACACCCATTTGCCTTCTACTGCCGCAATGTCTTTTCCCAATTGGAAGTCGGTGACTTTCTGTTGGGGTATGCGTGGATCCACAACGTCTATGTCGATGCTTTCGGGTATTTTTTCGCCGCTCAGCACGTTCGACAATTGTGTGAATCCCTGTTGCATGGCGTTTGTAAAGTCAGCGGTTATTTTTTCTCCGTTGCTTTCGATGGTTCCCACGTAGTAGTTGCCGGGTTTGTAGGGCGACAGGCAATATTTGTTGTCAGCCTTGTCAATCACTACGCCTTCAGGGTTGTCGAGCGTGTAGCTGCTGGATTTTCCTGCGGTGTGCGATGTGAGTTTCAGGTTGGCCTGTGCCTTTAGTCCGTATCCGTATAGCGGGTTGGAGGCTTCGAGATAGAGTTGCGGGTTGGCCATGCGTATGTCCGTGCCTTCCTGGTTGAGGGCGTCGGGAATGTCGTTGAGCTCGACGGGATCTATGCTGATTCCGTCGATGTCGTATTTGATGTCGCCGCTGAATTTTTCAACATTGATGTCTGTCATCGTAGGCGCGCATACGTAGTGTACGTTCTGGGGCACAGCGTTTTTGAATGCTTCGAGGTTCAGGTTGCCGTTGTTGTCCCTGTAGGCCGGCAATACATCGGATTCGTAGATGTTGATGGAGCCCGATGCCACGTGGCATGCCGAGCTGAGCGAAAATACATGGTTTTCGAGACGGATGCCCGATGCCCGTCCTGCTTTTTCAACGTTGAGCGCAATGTCGAGACGGTGTGTCGTGGTCGATACGTTGCCTATGTTGATTTTTCCGGTGGCTGCGTCATAGGTTCCGATGCTCGGTGTTGCCTGCAAGCCGGGTATGAAGTCGATGGTGAGGTCTTCAATCTTGATTTCCTTGGCAATGCCTTGCAGTCCGTCGAATAAGAGTTGCAAACGGGCCTGCAAGCCTGTTGCGGTGATGTCGTCAAGGTCTACGATGTATTCGCTCACGTTGTCGGCCTGAACGTTTATTTCGGTCGACTTGTTGCTTATGTCATAAGCGGCAAGTCGGGTGTCCGTGCTCTGCCCTGCCCTGTATCGGCGCGATGCCGCCTGTGCGAAGTCTTTCAGCGTCAGCTGTGCTTCGATGGGCGTTATCGATGGTGCTGCGGCCGTAAACGATGGCACTTGGATGGTATTGGAACGGTAGGTGCCGCTTTCGACGATGGCATATTCGCCGTTGTCCATTTTTTTTATCTGGCTGTTTTCGTCCAGGTCGAGCATGGCGTCGAGTGTTATCCGGTCAAGGTTCAGGGGGATGGTCAGGTCGTTGACATTGATGCCTACCGTCGAGTCGATGTCCGACAGGTCGTAGTCGTTGTTCATGCACGAGGCCAATGCTACCGCGACTGTCGCGAGACCCAATGCCAGGCGGTTTTTGCAGAATCGCTTTTTCATTGTAAGTTGAGTTTTGGATAGGTGATTTTGATGTTTTATTTAACGCTTTAAATATTTTGATGCTGCAAAGTTAGCAATAATATTTTTGTTTTTGACGCAAAACTTGATGTTTTTTATTGTCACAAAAAATCCTGCCTTCGCTGTGGAAAGCAGGATGTATGCGTTTTTCTGATGTTTTGGGTGCTATTCTTGTTCTTTGGCCGTTGTGCGGCGGCGGCGTGTCTTTTTGGGTTCTTCCACGGGTTTTTCCACTTCGATTCCGGCCAGTTCAGGGTCGATCATGATGCGGCCGCAATATTCGCACACAATGATTTTCTTGCGCAGGCGAACGTCCAGTTGCCTCTGGGGCGGTATTTTGTTGAAGCATCCGCCGCATGCGTCGCGTTGCACATAAACTATGCCCAAACCGTTACGGCTGTTGTCGCGGATGCGTTTGAAGGCTTTGAGCAGGCGCGGCTCTATTTTGTCCTCGAGTTCCTTTGATTTTTCTCTCAGCTCGTCTTCCTGTACTTTTGTTTCGCGTATGATGTCTTCCAGGTCGGCTTTCTTTGCCTCGAGGTCGGCCTGACGTTCTTTTTTGCGGCTTTCCGTTTCGCCGATTTCTTCCAGGCGGCGTTGGCGCTGTTCGTTGGCTTCGCGTATGCGCTTGTCGCAGAGCTGCATTTCAAGGTTCTGATATTCTATTTCCTTGCTCAGGGCGTCATATTCGCGGCTGTTGCGCACGTTTTCGAGGTTGGCCGTGTTTTTTTCCACGGTGCTTTGTGCCACGTTTTTCTTTTCCTTCAGTTTGGTGATGTCTACATCGATGGCTTTGATTTCTGCCTGTATTTTATTGATATGTACATCCAGACCGATTATTTCGTTTTCCAGGTCGTGTACTTCGTTGGGAAGTTCGCCACGGATGTTGTTGATTTCGTCGATCTTCGACAAGACGGTTTGCAGCTCGTAGAGGGTTTTCAGCTTCTGCTCTACGGTCATTTCAGACGGGCTTGTTTCCTTTAATGTTTCGCGTGCCATATTTATAGTTGTTTTATTGGATGATTGTTTCGTGCTTAAAGATAATGTATGGGGTTGGTGTTTATCGTGGTTATCCGGGTGCGAAGTGCGGGCAGGCTGTCTTCCAGCAGTTTTTGCAGGAGCTGCTGCGTGAACTGCTCGCTTTGGTAGTGTCCGAGCACGCCTATCTGAATGCGTCCGTCCCATCCGAAGAACCGGTGGTAGTTCATCTCTCCGGTCAGGAAGGCATCGGCTCCGGCCTCCAGTGCCCGGGGCAGCAGAAAGTCGCCCGCACCGCCGCACAGAGCCACTTTCCGGATGGGGCGTCCGTCCAAGAGTCTGTTGTGTTGCAGGCATTCCACCCGGAAAGTCCTTTTTATATGCTTCAGAAAGTCACCGGCTTCCATCGGTCTGCCCAACCGTCCCACAACGCCGCTTCCGCCCTGCCCGTCGCTGCGTTCCTGCAACAGCTGCAGGTCTTCGAGCCCTATGCGGCGGCCCATTTCATAATTGACGCCTCCGCGGGCGTTGTCAAGATTGGTGTGGGCGGCATAGACGGCTATGTCGTGTCTCACGGCATAACGGACACACCGTTCAACCTGCGTGCCGTCGGTGAGATGTCGCAGGGGGCGGAACAGCAGCGGATGATGCGCTATGACCATGTTGAGACCTTGGGCCGCGGCTTCGCGCAGCACTTCTTCGGTCACGTCCAAACACAACAATGCCCCTGATACTTCCGCCTCCGTCAGTCCCGTCTGCAGGCCGGCATTGTCATATTCCTCCTGCAGGGGCAGAGGCGCGAAACGCTCAAGGGCTTCAATCACGTCCTTTATCTTCACACCTTGTGGATTTTAAGCTGCAAATTTAAGAAAAACTATTTGCCTGTGCAAATTTGCGAGCCTAATATTTTTTCCGGCACGCCCGCGCGGCCTTTTCAGCGGTGTGCTGCCAATGCCGACGCGAGGGCTGCAAATTGTGACCCGTAGGGAGAAAATTACGCCTTTCTGCGTGGCTTTTCTGAAAAATGCCGCCTGTTTGGCTTTTTTAATGCGTTCGATTTATAAATTTACATATTTTCATAATCGTAATAAGTATAATAACTGTAATTTTGCATGTACAAACCGTTAATGACATGGGTCTTTTAGTAAAAGCGAAAACGGCCACCATCACGGAGGCCACTTTGCAGTTGCGCGGCATGGAACCGAAGGAGAATCCCATCGAGATGACCCGTTCGGTGTTTCCTTCCGAATGGTTTCCCCAAAGCGGCGTGCTGCTCACCTGGCCTCACGCCGGAACCGACTGGCTGCCCTATCTCGACGAAGTGACCGAGGTATATGTAAAAATGGCCTATCATATCAGTTCGGCAGAGCGCCTCATCATCGTGACGCCCCACCCCGGCGAAGTGAGCAGGCTGCTGAAGGCAAGGCTGCCGCGCGAAGCATTCGGGCGCATCGGCTTTGTGGAGTGTCCCACCAACGACACCTGGACCCGCGACCACGGCTTTATCAGTGTGCGCGAGGAAGGCATCTGGCAGCTCATGGATTTCCGTTTCAACGGCTGGGGAGGCAAGTTCGAGGCCTCACTTGACAATGCCGTCAACCGCCGCCTTTATGCAAGCGGATGGCTCAAAGGCCGCTACAGGGATTGCAACGACTTTGTGCTCGAAGGCGGCTCGATCGAGAGCGACGGCCGCGGCACCCTGATGACCACCTCGCGCTGCCTTCTGAACCCCAACCGCAATCCCGGCATGAGCCGCGACGAAATAGAGAGCCGGCTGAAGCGCCTGTTGCACATTGACCGCATTCTTTGGATCGATCACGGCTATCTGGCCGGCGACGATACCGACAGTCATGTTGACACCCTTGCGCGTTTCTGCCCCGACGGCGGCATCGCCTACGTACAGTGCAGCGACCGCAGCGACGAACACTATGACGAGCTCCGGCAGATGGAGCGCGAGCTGCAATCTTTCCGCACCCCCGAGGGTGAGCCTTATGCGCTCTACCCGCTGCCCATGCCGCGGCCACTATACGATGACGACGGCGACAGGCTGCCGGCCACCTATGCCAATTTCCTGGTTGTCAACGACAAGGTGCTGATGCCATCGTATGGCAGCCCCGAAACCGACGAGGCAGCCCGCGACATGCTTCAAAAAGCCTTTCAGGGCTATGCCGTAGACACCATAGACTGCAGCGTGCTTGTGCGCCAGCACGGCTCGCTCCATTGTTCCACCATGCAATTGCCCAAAGGCATCGTGAGGGAACATCCGTGTGCAGATACAACAACCGAAATATGAATACCCAAGAAAAAAAACTGAAGGTCGGTATGGTTCAGCAGCACAACACTGCCGACATCACCGACAACCGGCGCAGGCTGGCCGGAAAGGTGGAACGGATGGCCCGTGACGGCTGCCGCCTCATCGTATTGCAGGAATTGCACGATTCGCTCTATTTCTGCCAGACCGAAAACGTGGACTGCTTCGACCTGGCCCAGCCCATTCCCGGCGATGTGACTCAGACCTACAGCCGCCTGGCGGCGCGTCTGGGCATAGTGCTCGTCACTTCGCTCTTTGAGCGGCGCAGTGCCGGTCTCTACCACAACACGGCCGTGGTTTTCGAAGCCGACGGCAGCCTTGCGGGCACCTATCGCAAGATGCACATACCCGACGATCCGGCCTACTACGAGAAATTCTATTTCACGCCCGGCGACACAGGCTTCCGACCCATACAGACAAGCGTGGGAAGGCTCGGCGTGATGGTCTGCTGGGACCAATGGTATCCCGAAGCCGCCCGTCTGATGGCACTGGCCGGCGCCGAACTGCTCATCTACCCCACCGCCATAGGCTATGAGAGCACCGACAGCCCCGAAGAGCAGCAACGCCAGCGCGAAGCCTGGACAACCGTGCAGCGCGGCCATGCCGTGGCCAACGGACTGCCCCTGATAGCCGTCAACAGGGTGGGACACGAACCCGACCCCTCGGGCAGCACCAAGGGCATCAAGTTTTGGGGCAGCAGTTTCGCATGCGGTCCGCAGGGCGAGCTTCTCACCCGGGCTTCAGAGAGCGAAGAGGCCGAACCCGAGGTGGAAATAGACCTGCAACGCTCGGAGAACGTGCGCAGATGGTGGCCCTTCTTGCGCGACCGCCGCATAGAAGCCTACGGCAACCTGACAAAGAGATTCATTGACAACCCACTCCAAAAGACGGGCGAAATGTAAACCAAAGAAAACAATCAGAACAAATAATGCTGCAAAAAGTATCAAAACGACAAGTTTTTGATTTGAAAAATTGATTTTTGAAAGATTTTCGATTCAAAATGTATCAATATTCAAAACTTATCGCCAACTTTGCAGCGTAGAACAAAATTAACTACAAAGACAAGACTTGACAATGAGCACGATTCATTTTACAAAGATGCAAGGAGCCGGAAACGACTATATATATGTAGACATCGAAAAAAACAGGATTCCCAATCCCTCGGACGCAGCCATCAGATGGAGCGCGCCTCACACAGGCATCGGAAGCGACGGCCTGATACTCATCGGCAAGTCGGATAAGGCGGATTTCAGCATGCGCATGTTCAACAACGACGGCTCGGAAGGCTTGATGTGCGGCAACGGCATCAGGTGTGTGGGCAAATATGTCTACGACCATCGCCTGACCCGTAGCAAAAGCATCAGCATAGAGACCAAGGCCGGCATAAAATACCTGGAACTGCACACCGACGGCAACGATGAAGTGACAAGTGCCACGGTAGACATGGGCGAGCCCATCCTGACCGACAAAGGACAGCTGGCAACCGACAACGGACGGATGTCAGACGGCATCATCGGTGCCGGCGGCAAGACCTATGAAGGCACATTCGTATCGATGGGCAATCCCCACTTTGTGATATTCGTCAGCGACATACAAAAGGTCAACCTGGCTCAGGAAGGCCCCGGCCTGGAGCATCATCCCGTGTTTCCCCAGCAATGCAACATAGAATTTGCCGAAGTGCGCCCCGACGGCACCATACGCACACGTGTATGGGAGCGTGGCACCGGCATAACGATGGCCTGCGGAACGGGAGCCTGCGCCACAGCCGTGGCAGCCATACTGCGCGGATTTGCCAAAGACCGTGCCACGATAGTGATGGACGGAGGCAGCCTGCAGATTGAATGGAACAAAGACAACAACCACATATACATGTCGGGACCCGCAACAACCGTCTTTGAAGGCGATATACAACTATAAAAAACAAACATCATGGCAAACATCAACGATAATTTCCAGAAACTACAGAAGAGCTACCTTTTCATAGAAATAGCCAACAAAGTAAAAGCCTACAAGGACAGTCATGCCGGTGCAGACATCATCAGCCTGGGCATAGGCGACGTGACCCAGCCGCTGGCACCCGTGGTGATCGAGGCCATGCAGAAAGCTGTGGTCGAAATGGGCAACAAAAACACCTTCAAGGGCTACGGACCCGAGCATGGCTACGATTTCCTGCGTCGGGCCATCGTGGAAAACGACTTTGCAGCGAGAAACGTACAGATAGACCTCGACGAAGTGTTTGTAAACGACGGAGCAAAAAGCGATACGGGCAACATCGGCGACATTCTCGGCCTTAACAACACGATATGCGTGACCGACCCGATATATCCCGTATATATCGACTCCAACGTGATGGGCGGACGCGCCGGTGACCAGGAAAACGGAACTTGGAGCAACATAGTCTATGTGCCGTGCACGGCAGAAAACCATTTTACGCCTCAAATACCCGACCGCCATGTAGACATCATCTACCTGTGCTATCCCAACAATCCGACAGGCACAGTCATTTCGCGCGAAGAACTCGAGAAGTGGGTGAGCTATGCATTGGCCAACCACAGCATCATAATGTATGACGCCGCCTATGAAGCCTATATACAGGACGAGGCCATCCCCCACTCGATTTACGAAATAGAAGGCGCCAAGAAATGTGCCATAGAATTTCACAGTTATTCGAAAACGGCCGGCTTCACCGGTGTGCGCTGCGGCTTTACGATAGTACCCAAAGAGCTTACAGCTTACAATGGCAACGGCGAGGAAGTGTGTCTCAACCAACTCTGGGCCCGCCGTCAGGGAACCAAATACAACGGCACGAGCTACATATCGCAGCGCGCCGCCGAAGCCACCTACACGCCCGAAGGAAAAGAGCAAATCAAGGCTAGCATCAAATATTATATGGACAATGCACGCATCATGCGCGACGCATTGAAGAGATTGGGTCTGGCAGTGTATGGCGGTGAAAATGCTCCCTACCTGTGGGTGAAGACTCCCGACGGAGTGAGCAGCTGGAAGTTTTTTGACGAACTTCTGAGAGAAGCCCACGTTGTATGTACCCCCGGTGTGGGATTCGGCCCGAGCGGTGAAGGCTATGTGCGCTTCACCGCCTTCGGAAGCAGGGAAAACTGCATAGAAGCCATGTATAGAATATCAACAAGGCACTGATGTCTTGGGATGCCCATTTAGCGTCCCCGAAAAAGCATCGTGCCACAAAATCATAATTATTATGTCAAACTTAAGGTTCAAAGTCGTAGAAGAAGCTTTCAAGAAGAAAGCATTGGAAATTAAAAGACCAACAGAGCGTCCCAGCGAGTTTTTCAGCAAATATGTCTTCAATCAGGAGAAGATGTTCAAGTATTTGCCGCTCGATGTATATGAAAAACTGCGCGATGTCATCGTAAACGGTGCATTCCTGGATCTTTCGGTAGCCGACAAGGTGGCAGAAGGAATGAAAAAGTGGGCAATGGACAACGGAGTGACCCACTGCACCCACTGGTTCCAGCCTCTTACGGAAGGAACGGCTGAAAAGCATGACGCATTCATTGAACATGACTTCAAGGGCGGCATGATCGAGGAGTTTACCGGTAAAGAACTTGTACAGCAAGAGCCCGATGCCTCGTCGTTCCCCAGCGGCGGAATCCGCAGCACTTTCGAAGCGCGCGGCTATTCGGCCTGGGACCCTTCTTCGCCCGTATTTATCGTCGACGATACGTTGATGATTCCAACGGTGTTTATCTCCTATACAGGCGAGGCCTTGGACTATAAGGCTCCTCTCAAGAAATCGCTTGCGGCAGTCGACAAGGCAGCGACAGCAGTGTGCAAGTATTTCAATCCCGACACGGAACATGTTCACGCCAACCTGGGCTGGGAACAAGAGTACTTCTTGGTGGACGAAAGCCTCTATGCCGCCCGCCCCGACCTTATGCTGACGGGACGCACGCTGATGGGCCACGATTCGGCCAAAAACCAGCAGATGGACGACCATTACTTCGGTGCCATACCGAGCCGCGTGGCCGCATTCATGAAAGACCTGGAAATACAGGCTCTTGAGCTTGGCATACCCTGCAAGACACGCCACAACGAAGTGGCTCCCAACCAATTTGAATTGGCTCCGATATACGAGGAATGCAATTTGGCCGTAGACCACAACATGTTGCTGATGTCGCTGATTCGCGAAGTGGCACGCAAGCACGGATTCCGCTGCCTGCTCCATGAAAAGCCTTTCAAAGGCATCAACGGCAGCGGCAAGCATTGCAACTGGTCACTGGCAACGGATAAGGGCATATTGCTCCATGCACCCGGTAAAGACGAAAACGGCGGACTGCGCTTCATTACCTTCGTCGTAGAGACATTGATGGCCGTTTATCGCCACAACGGTCTGCTGAAAGCCTCCATCATCACAGCAACCAACCAACACCGTCTGGGTGCCAACGAAGCACCTCCCGCCATTATATCGTCGTTTCTCGGAAAACAACTGACCGATATTCTGGAAAAGATAGAGAACGCGGCTCCCACCGACCTGGCATCCTTGAAAGGACGCCACGAAATAAAGCTCGATATCCCGCAGATTCCCGATTTGCACATCGACAATACCGACCGTAACCGTACCAGCCCGTTTGCCTTCACCGGCAACCGCTTCGAGTTCCGCGCCGTGGGTTCGCAGGCCAACTGCGCCGCAGCCATGCTTGTGCTCAACACGGCAGTGGCCGAGGCACTCACCGACTTCAAGACACGTGTCGACGCCCTCATAGCCAAAGGAACCGAAACTAATGCGGCCATCCTCACCATCCTGCGCGAAGACATCAAGACATGCAAGCCCATACATTTCGAAGGCAACGGATATAGCGACGAATGGAAAGCCGAAGCCAAAAAACGCGGCCTCGACTGCGAGACAAGCTGCCCCGTCATCTATGACCGCTATCTCGACGAATCGTCCATCAAAATGTTTGAAAGCATGCACGTCATGAAAAAATACGAGCTGGAATGCCGCAACGAAATCAAATGGGAAACCTTCACCAAGAAAATACAGATCGAAGCACGCGTGTTCGGCGATATGGCCATGAACCACGTAATCCCCGTTTCAACGCGCTACCAAAGCATGCTGATTGACAATGTTCACAAAATTTGCGAATCGTTCCCCGATGCCGAGGCCAACGAACTCAATGCAAACAACATCAACATTATCAAGAAAATTTCGGCCCACAACAGTTTCATCATCGAGAACGTAAAGAAAATGGTAGATTCACGCAAAGTAGCCAACAAAATAACCGACGAGCGCGAAAAAGCCATTCTCTATCATGACACCGTGATGCCATATCTGGAAAGCATCCGTTACCACATCGACAAATTGGAGCTTATCGTTGAAGATGGCATGTGGACTCTGCCTAAATACCGTGAACTGCTGTTCATCAGATAAGTTGATAACCGATAAAACCCTAAGCAATATTAAGGCCGGATTCCAATGAAGAGTCCGGCCTTATTGTTCGCGAAAGTGCTTGCATCTACATGGAAATCGCTTCACTTACTCACATGCTATCTTTACATTCATGATTGAAACGAGCAGAAAACATCGGACAACTCGTTCCATAATATTTCTTGATTGTCAAAGAATGTTTTTACCTTTGTAAACCAAGAAACTCATGAAAGGATATGGCAAAGAAAGATATCAACCGCATCAAGATAGTATTGGTTGAAAACAAAAGGACAGCCAAGTGGCTGGCTAAGAACTGACATTATTACATGAATTCAAATAGTTATTGAGAATATAAATTTCTATTCTTCATGGTCATTATATGGATATTCTATCACATTTCAGAACTATAGAAGAGCTGACCAAGACACTATCACGCGAGCAAGGACTGCTCAGTGAGATGTTTGAGAAGCGAAAACTGATGAAGTTTCCGATGGGATTGGCATTGCATCTTGTCGGAGACAATGAGAACCGCCTGAAAAGACTGGTTGACTACGGAGTATTAGTGGAAACCGGTAATACAGTTGAAATCGAGAGTGACTATCTGAACTTCTTTGAGGAAGTTCTGAATGTCAACGAGGAAATCAGTGTGCTGAGTGTGCAGGAATGTATCAATACGCTGAAGGAGCATATCGTCTACTTCCTCCAAGAAACCAACGTAAACCGAAAGGCTGGTTATCAAGACAGTGTACGGCAGCTCTTGAAGAAAACAGGCTTCAGAACCTTGAAAAATGTAGTGGATTTGAAACGTAATATGGACTATGCTTATAAGCAAGAGCCCAACTACCTCATCAAAAAAACGAAACTCCAGAATCTCGATGAAAAAAGTCACAGTATTCGCTCAATGATCCGTGAATGTGAGAAGCTGATGGATAATGAACAGGCGTTCTTCATCATGGCCAATGATCCACACATGGCCAAGACATGCAGTGATGTGAAGCACGACTTTGTAGAGGCTTATCATGCACTGATGGAGATAGACAGACAGATTATTGTCTTTATCAACCAGATAGAGCAACAGAATCAACTTTACAAGAAGATACGCAAGCTGAAATATCTACAGGATCAATTACTCATCAAGACGGATACGAACCTTGTACATGTGTTAGAAGACATGAATCCTTTGTGGATGGAGTCTCGTCAATATAGCAAGATCCGTCTTTCACTGGAAATGCTAAGGGAGAATGATCAGATTGTGAAGATACTTGGGCGTATTGCAGAGCGTAATGGCATTAAGAAAACGGCACGAACAGAAGCAGAGCCACTGACAGAGGAAGACTTGCAGGAACATACACAGCGCCTGAAAGAAGTGGATCCAGCAGAAATTTGGAATGCCTTTGCTGCTTCGAGTCACAATCTGTTTGAATTCATTCTGAGATACGACTATAAGGCCAAACGTGATATTAAAGAACATGCAACACTTTTCTGCCAACTCGTTATCCTTCATTCTGACGAATGTCGGATGACAGGCAAATATGCAACATATCAAGACATTGAATATCCTATTATCTATGCGAAATAACACTCAAAGAATATATGAGCGGCTGAGCCGTGGAGAATTTCTCTCGGTTGACAGCACTGATACCTCTATCCGCCATCTATATGAGGATATCGAGGAGAATATCGAAGACTATTCTGACTATTTCAAGGAAATCGGTCTTCAACTGGAGTCGGGTAACGGATACTTCTACTTTTCTCGTTTAGGAGAAGGTAAGCAAGCTATCGAGCAGAAGTTGGAAAGTTTTTCTAAATGGTTGGATTATCTTGATTTTCTAAAATGTTATAATCAGTCGTTTACGGCAGGCTATCAGTTTCGTAAGAGTCATCTGATAGAGCAGATCAGTCTGGATATTGAACTCAAAGAGAAAACCCGTCATCTGTTCAAGAAATATGGTGTAGATTCAAATATGGAGATTGTAAATAAGCTGTTGCAAGAAATGCAAACTATGGGCTTTGCAGAGTGTATCAGTGAACAGGACGGGGCGTTTAAGATTACATCTGCTTTCCACTATGTAGAGGAACTGATCAATATGATTCAAATTGCTAACGAAGATGAAGTACCTGAATAAGATTGTATTTATCAATAGCGCCAATATCCCTTATGCAGAGATATCTGTAGATGGCAATGTGCATTTCACAGGAACACAAGGTGTCGGAAAGAGCACCGTGCTGAGAGCGTTGCTTTTCTTCTATAATGCTGACAAGCATCGTTTAGGCATCCAGCAGGGGCAGAAGTCGTTTGACGAGTTCTATTTTCGCCAGTCTAACTCGCATATCCTTTATGAGGTGATGCGTGACAATGGCGCATATACCATATTGGTGAGTCGATACCAGGGACGGGCCTCATGGCGATTCATTGACGCTCCTTACCAAAGAGAGTGGCTCATTGATGACGACAGGCAAGTGCTGAGTGACTGGGTGAAGATACGTGAACGTATCGGTAAGAATGTCGCGGTATCTGCAAGAATCGACTCGGGAGTGGTGTTTAAGGATATTATCTTTGGTAATACGCATGATCATAAATACACACGCTATTCGCTTGTGCGAAGTGCTCACTATCAGAATATCCCGCGAAGTATTCAAAATGTGTTCCTGAATACCAAATTAGATGCAGACTTTGTGAAGAATACCATCATACAGTCTATGGCTGATGAAGACCTTCCAATTGATCTGCAAACCTATAGAAGATTGGTCACTGACTTCGAGAGAGAGTATGATGAGATTGACTGTTGGTTCCGTCAGACCCGTGATGGCAATTTCCCTGTACGCACGCTGGCGCTCAAAATAACAGAACAAGGCCGGAAAATTGTAGCACTTGACCAGCAAATGATAGATGTATGGCGGATGTTGAATCATGTGGTGGCTGATAGCGAACAACAGATACCGCTAATGGAAACAAAAGCTATAGAGGTCAGGAACAGTATAGAGAAGGAACGTAGTCGTGGAAAAGAACTTACAGCCAACTATGACAAGGACAAGGATTCGCTCAATCAGGATCTTGGTGGCAAGAAGAGCAAATTGAAGGAAATCGCGCAGGCAAGGAAAGACTTTGAGGCAATTGGCACTGAAGGTAAACTTGCACTTGCGGCTCGTGAGGAGTCCATCCGGCAAGAGGCTGCCGAAAAGCAGATGTTGCTGGATGATCTTCTCAAGACTCACGCTTCCATAGAAGAGAAATATAATATTGCAAGAACAAAACTTCATAATGCGCTTGTGGCATTTGACAATACTCAGAAGGAGGCTTTGTTTCAGAAGCAGGATTCTTTGCAGAAAGAACGGAATCGCTATGAGGATGAACGTTCCAAAGAAAGAAATCTGATTATGGATGCATTCCACTCATGGTTGCATGAGTCAGACGACAGGCTTCAGCAACTGTTGGCAGAGCAGCATAGAGCAGAGAGTGCTTTGAAAGAGCTGAGACGATGGCATCCTATGGAAGACGAACTAAAAATAGTGACAGACCAACTTGTTCAATTGAATGTGGATGAGAATGGAAATGCAGCTCAACAAACGGCAGTAAAAAGTCGGATAGCTCAACTCATGAGCGAATATGAAATGAAGGAAGCAGAGTTGAAGCAAGCATCTGAGCGTGAACAAGAACGACTTGAGGCAGACCGAACCATGTGCCGTGAAAAAATATCCAAGATCAGTGATTTGCTGGCACATCTGGAAGGCTCGCTTTATCAGTGGCTATGTGAGCATACTGAAGGTTGGGAAGATACTATTGGTAAGGTGGTGGATGAAGAGCGGATACTATATGCGCATGGGCTTGAACCAGAAAAGACAGCTCAGTCAGGAGCTTTGTTTGGCATCAAACTTAATCTGGACCACATTGATGCAGTCCACCATACTCCAGATGAATATAAATCAGAAAAAAACGATTTGGAAAACCAACTCCAACAGTTGAACCGACAGCTGTTTCAGTTGACAGAATCTCTTCAGGAAAAAAAATCTAAACTTGGGAGAAAGTACGGTGCATTGCTCAATCCGCTTCGCCAGAAAGCTACTTTGTTAAAGGTCGAGGAAGAGCAGATCCCTGTGAAGAGACAGAATTTACAGAACAAACAGCATAAGCTGGAGATGGAAGAGCAAGAATTGATAGCGCATGAGAAAGATGTGCGTGAGCATGCTTTCAATGTTGCCCTCCTTCGGGTACAATCTGAAAAAGAAGCACGCGACAAGAAAGAGGCTAAGAATAAGAAAGATTTAAAAGACTTGGATTCCTCATTCAATAAATCTGTCAAGGCTCTCAAAGATGATTTACGTGCGTTCCAGATTTTACAAAAATCAGAAGCAGATGACAGACATGACGAATTTGATAACCAAAAGAAGCAGCTTGACAAGCAGCAGAAGGCAGAACTTGAAGGAAGGGGCGTGGATGTTAATCTGTTGGATGGCTATCGCAAAGCATTGGAAGAGCTACGCCAGCAAATACAAGAGATAGCAACGGATCGTGTTGTTGTCATCAAATACCGTGATGCAGAAGAAAAACTCTTCGCAAAGGAACCTGAGATCAGAAAGGGTATCAAGGCTATAGAAAATCAGCTTGCCATGTTACGTCAGCGATACGAAGATAAACGTGCACGTATAGAGAAGAAGAGACAGGAATTGGAAGAGCGTCAAAGAATTGTACGTAAAGAACTCGAACATAGACGAGACGGATTGAACCAATATCATCAGGTAGTAGATAATGAGCACTTGGTGCCAGAAACCTATCTTACTGACGATGCGATGATACCGACACATCAAGATTGTCAGCAGCTGTTGATTCAGTTGAGGGGAACGGTGAATCAAAAACGTGAATCAATAGACAAGCTGAAAGATATAGCTATAAGTTTCAACAGAAACTTCAAGCCTCAGAATGCCTTCCATTTCAACACAATGCCAGTCACAGACAGTGACTATCTGCAAATTGCAGTTGATTTGCAAGATTTCCTGGACAACAATAAGATTGAAGAATTCCGCAGGCGTACGAGCGAACATTATAAGGATATTCTCGGGCGTGTATCGACAGAAATTGGTGCACTGATGAAACGCCGGTCTGATGTGGATGGTGTAATACTTGACATCAATCGTGACTTTGTAGAAAAGAACTTTGCGGGAGTAATCAAGAGCATTGAATTAAGAGCCAATGAGTCTTCTGATAAGCTCATGCAGTTGCTGATGTCTATTCATGACTATACTGTGGAGAATGCGCTTTCTATCGGTGAACTCAATCTCTTTTCAAGTGACAATCGAGAAGAGGTGAACCTTAAGGTTGTCGATTATCTAAAAAGTTTGTCGCATCAGTTACAAAACGAGCCTAACCGTCCCACGGTGTCTTTAGGAGATGCTTTCCGCTTGCAATTCCGTGTCAAAGAAAATGATAACGACACCAACTGGGTAGAACGTATCAATAATGTGGGATCTGATGGTACTGACATTTTGGTAAAAGCTATGGTCAACATTATGTTGATCAATGTATTTAAGAAAAAAGCCGCTCGCAAGAGTGGTGATTTCATCGTACACTGTATGATGGACGAGATAGGCAGACTGCATCCTAATAATATCAAGGGAATACTGCAGTTTGCCAACTCACGCAATATCTATTTGATTAATAGCTCGCCAACATCATACAATCCTTATGATTATCGTTATACTTATCTTTTGAGCAAGCATGGCGTT
Organism: Prevotellaceae bacterium UBA6417; assembly: GCA_002439755.1. Classification (GTDB taxonomy): domain Bacteria; phylum Bacteroidota; class Bacteroidia; order Bacteroidales; family Bacteroidaceae; genus UBA6382. The sequence goes on from DJPH01000044.1 coordinate 74,777, forward strand.
AAAACGAGAGTGGAGATACTGTTGAAGAGAACAAAATAAAAGCAAACTATGGCCATAAGCGTATCCATGCAGGCATTGATATCAGGTGAGACAGTTGCAGGTTCGAGGTTGAGTAAAGGGATGCTTACAGAACTCATGAATGAAGGACTGTTGCAGATCATTATACATGGTTCAAGAAAATCATATCGTGCCCGTGATATTGAAGCATTGAAAAGGTTTCTCATTGATAAAGATGAGAACTACAGAATTCTGGAAGTCGAAGAATATGATTCACGTTTCTCGATGGCCACTGACACTGGTAATTCCAAACTTCTCATGGTGCGCTCCTGTCCGGGATTCCCCGTGAACAGCTATGAGCCTATTGAGTGTTCATTGAGCGATAAGCAATTTGTGGTCAATCCTCAAGAAGGGAGTTTTGTGTTTGTTACAGATTGGGAGACATTTACGATTCCTGATGATGTGATAGTCATAGGTATAGAGAATATGGAGAACTTTAGGATGATTCGCCGGCAAAGAAATTTCTTTGAAGAGTACCTGCATGGTCATAGATTACCACAAAAGGCTCTGTTTGTATCTCGTTATCCACAGTCTAATGACCTGCGGAAGTGGCTCACATCTATTTCCAACAAATATCTTCACTTTGGCGACTTTGATTTAGCAGGTATTCATATATTCCTGTCAGAGTTTCAAAAATATTTAGGCGAAGAACGAACACACTTTTTGATCCCAGATGATATTTCATCTCGATTGAAACAAGGTTCTGCAAAGCGGTATGACGAGCAGTACTTTCGTTTTAAAGAAATCAATACTGGCATCAAAGAACTTCAACAGTTGATTAATCTGATTAACAGAGAGCGCAAAGGATATGACCAAGAAGGATATATTAAATCGATTCAAGATTAGTTTTCATTGCTGTCCGATAAAACCATTTTGAACCAGGTAAAAAAATTAGGGCTGCACCTATTGCAGGAGTCAGCCCATTATAGTTACTTTGCTTTTGCTATAAAACATAGCTAACCATGGGCTAAAGTAGTCATTTTAGCGGACAGCCGCTCTATTGTCAGGTAATAAAATTGATTGACAAGTCAAAAGTCCTTCAGTTCTTCAAGTCAGCCGAGAGAAAGGCTCGGAACGTTATGTCAAACGCTTCAATGGATGGGTTCATCTTGTGGTGATGCTTTATGCAATCATCATGCGCTTTGATTCGCTGCGCGAGATAACGGCGTCCTTATTGGCGGAAAGTCGAAAACTGCAGCACCTTGGCATCAATTTCAAAATAGGACGCAGTATTCTTGCCAATGCCGATGCAAGGCGTCCCGAATCGGTTTTTGAGGCTGTTTACAGGGATTTATACGGCCGTTACAGACAAGTTCTTTCCTCGGACAGCCGGAGCAACAAGACACCGAAATGGATGAAACGGCTGCAGATTATAGATTCAACCACCATCACACTCTTTTCAAACCTATTGTTCAAAGGCGTAGGACGCCATCCCAAAAGCGGAAAGAAGAAAGGCGGTATCAAGGTTCATACGGTCATAAATGCCAACGAGGGAGTGCCATCGGACATAAAGTTACGTGAGTTCGATGAAATCAGAA
>DJPH01000055.1 GCA_002439755.1 Prevotellaceae bacterium UBA6417
TATCCTTGGCATCAGAATGCCGAAAAGGGCTAAGCCTAATGTAAAAATCAAATTCCTCATATGTTTGGATTTAAAAAGAAATATCGCCTTTGTACGATTCATGCATGTTGCATCGATTTGCGTGTTGCAAAGATAGAAAAGCCGGTACAAAGGTGTGTAACAAACAGGAAAAGATAAGATTACATTTTTGTTTCCGTTAATGGAATTTCCTGCTTCATAGGGCTGAAGCGGTTGTGCTGCCGGTTTCAGTCGGTGTGGTTTTCAAGGATGCGGTGGGGAATTTGTCCGTGTGCCACCAGTTGGAAGGGGCAGCCGAATGAGTCTTCGATGAGTTTTTCGTCTACTTCGCTGACAGGATGATAATGCACATTGTGGTTGACGCATACTATATTGCGCACGTTGCGAAGCACGGTACCTATGTCGTGGCTGACCAGGAGTATGGCGCAATGTGTGTTGACCTGTTTCAGGAGTTCGTACAGCTTGTCCTGGTTTTTTTTGTCTATGTAGGTGTTGGGTTCGTCGAGGATGAGTATTTCAGGGTCGCACACCAGTGCCCGTCCTATGAGTGCCCGTTGCCGCTGTCCTCCGCTTATTTCTCCGATGGCATTGTGGGCGCAGTTGTCAAGGTCGAGCAGACGGATGATGTCATCGGCCTTTTGCCGGTCGGCAGAGCCAAAGCGGTGCCATACAAAGTGTTTGCCATGCAGTCCCGAGAGCACCACATCGCGCACCGAAATGGGAAATTTCCTGTCGAACGTTGTGTATTGGGGCAGATATCCGATGTGCAGCGACGGTATGGCCTGCCCTTCGCGAAAGAACCTGATTTGTCCTTTCATGGGGTGAAGCAGTCCGAGGATGGTTTTGACGAGTGTGGTTTTTCCTCCGCCGTTGGGTCCTATGATGCCCATGAAGTCGTGCCGTAGGATGGGGAAGGATGCTTCGTGTATGACTTCGTGTGTGTCGTAGCCTGCCGAAACATTTTCGAGTTTTACTATCACATTGTTGTCCATGCTGCGGGTGTTGTTATTGTGTGTTTGTGCTGCCTCTCAGTGCTTTGGCGGTGTTGATCATCTCTGTGTCCCAGTGATAGCTCAGGGGGTTGATGCCAGCCACCCGTGCACCTATTTCGCGTGCCAGCACGGTTGCGCTTTCACGGCTGAACTCAGGTTGCACGAGTATTACCTTGACGCCTTCCTGTCTGCACCTGACTATGAATTCGGCCAGTTGGGCCGGTGTGGGTTCCTTGCCGTCTTTTTCGATGCTGAGTTGCCGCAGTCCGTAGTCGTCTGCAAAATAGGTGAGGCTGGGATGTGCCGTAACGAAGGTTCTGTTGGGTAGGTTTTTCAGGGTGTTTCGTATAGACATGTCAACTTTGTGTATGTGCACAAGGAGCCTGCCGAGGTTTTGCCTGTAGACTTTGGCTCCCGCAGAGTCGATGCTGCAAAGAGCCTTACAGATGTTGCGGCTGATTACTTCCGCGTTGCTCGGAGATGTCCAGGTGTGGGGGTCGAACTTTGCCTGTCTCACTACGGATGTAGTTTGCCGGAGGCTGTCCGAGGTGTCAAACACGCGTAGTTCAGGGTCGTTCAAGCTGATTTTCTCGAGCCATGTGGTTTCAAAGCCCAGTTGTCCCACTTTCAGGTAGGCGGCGGCTTCGGATACGGCGAGCAGCTGTTCGGGGGTGGGTTCATAGGTTTCGGGGCTGTATCCTTCGGGCACTACCGATACGACCTTGAAGCGTTTGCCGGCTATCTGTTCGGTAAAGTAGCGCAGGGGTTCTATGCTGACAACTACGGTCTTCTTGTTGTCTTGTTTTGCCTGGCGGCACGATGACAGGCCCGCTGCAATGATGGCAGTCAGGACCATAAGGCTTCCAAAAAATCGTGTGGGTGACATAAGCTTTTCTTTTATAATATTCCTTCCAGCAATAAGGCCAGCACTACATAGCGTGCCACCTTTCCTATGAATATGGTGATTGTCGATTTCCATATGTTGACCCTTAACAGGCCCATTGCCACCGTTACAACGCTGCCCAGAACCGGCAGCCATGAGAGCAGCCCCATCCAGGCTCCGTAGCGGTGAACAAAGTTTTCGCTCCTTTTCAGGTGGTCGGGCTTTACGCGCAACCACTTGTATATCCAGTCTTCTTTTCCCAGATGTCCGATGCCGTAGTTGAACATTCCGCCCAGCGTATTGCCCAGTGAGGCACATGCAAACAGCGGCCATATGCCCAGTCCTGCCAGGCGCAGTCCTGCCATTACTGCCTCGGAGCTGAACGGAAAGACGCTCCCTGCCAGAAACGATGCGACAAACATGCCTCCGTAGCCGTATTTCAGAAGGATAGCAACGAGTTGTTCCATAGGGCGTTAAAAGTGATGACGGCCAAGACCATGATGAATATCAGCGTGAAGCCTGCCGCAGACATGCGTCCTTTGGCAAAGGCCAGATAGTGACCGATGAGCGGACTGCTTTCGAGCACCATGAAGGGAAGCAGACTGTTGAACAGCCGGGGCTGCAGTGCAAGCGCCGCATAGAGCAGGGTGCACTGCACGATGATGACATAGAAGCACATGCGCACGCGTATCTTGTCGTTGAAGCTTGTGAAGAAGAAATGCAGCCCGGTCCACACGAAGAGCACGGTCATCAGGCCTGCACTTATCCATTGTATCAGGCTCCATTGCGGCAGCGAAAGAGCCTCGAAGCCGGTCAGGGCATCTGTATAGGCATAGAGTAGTTCGCCGTGTCCCGACAGAAAGGCTGCTCCGGCATAGAACTCCAGGGGTATCATCAAGCCGAACAGGCCGGCCAGCAGTGTGCGCAGCGTCATGGCACGCAGCTGGATGAGCAGGGCAGCATAGTAGGCTACGCCCAGATAGATGAGCGGGGGAAAAAACAGGCTTCCTGCCGACAGCAGGGTGAAGGCTATGACAACGCGGCGTTCGGCATGGTAGTCTTGATAGGACTTAAACAGGAAATACTGTGACAGGGCATAACATGCCGCTCCTATCATTGGGGCATTCAGTCGGTGGGTCTCCCAGGACATGCCGCACAGCACGATAAAGACCGAAGGCACCATCCAGGTGCGCACGCGCATCAAGGCATTGCCGTTGACCATGCAGCGCAGCGAGGCCATGGCTGTTATAGCAGCTCCGAAGCCTGCCCAATTGGACGGCTCGCTGAAGCCTGTCAAGCACCAGCACAAGGCCGATATGGCTATGGCCGCCACAAGGGTGGAGGTACTCCCGACGATGCGGTCCCTGATGTTTCGCCCTGAACTCATAGATAAATAAAACGGATGCCGCAATCACGGCTTCGCAAAATTACAAAATATATTCTGTTCGGCCACACTCTTTTGCCTCCACTCTTGCGCTTCGGATAAAGATGTAACAGGTTTCTCTTGCAGCGACATTGCAAGGCAGAGAGTGTTTTATGTACATGAAACAACGTGTTCTATGTAGGTGAAACAATGTGTGACATGTACATGAAACAACGTGTTCTATGTAGGTGAAACAACCTGTTTCATGTAGGTGAAACAATGTGTGACATGTACAGGAAACAACGTGTGTCATGTAGGGGAAACAATGTGTTTCATGTACATGAAACACTCAACGATGCCTATAGATGGCATTTTTGAAGTGTATATATCGAAGTTGTGCATGACTGTCCTTGCTCTCGCAATCAGGCATTTTCAATATCATCGAGAGCTATCCGGACAACATGATCCCTGCCAATGCCGTTTTGCTTTCCGTTGATGAGCTGTTGCAGGTAGCACTCTCTATCTTCTACGTGCTTTGTCTTCTCGCTTACGAAGTATTTTTGGCAATATTGCCACTTTTTCTTCGCAAACGTAGAGATAAAAATCAATATGTGCCTATAATACAAAGGGAAAACCATATACACGTTGCTTTCGATTTCGGTTTTCACTTTTAATGCCGGCTTGATGGTCGGGCCAACGTCAAGGAAACTCCGATATGTGGTATTTGGAAAGATTGGCTATCGTCCGCTTGACCTGTGGATTCGGTCAAAACAAAGGCCGGCAACTTGCTGTAAGTTGCCGGCCTCCCTTGTGGGCCATCTAGGGCTTGAACCTAGGACCTCCAGATTATGAGTCTGTTGCTCTAACCAACTGAGCTAAAAGCCCGATGCTTATCTTTTGTGAAGATTGCGTGTGCAAAAGTAGTGAATTGTTTTGATTGGAGCAAGCTTTCAGCCTACTTTTTCGCTGTTTCACTTGAAGGTGATGTTTCTCACCGTGCTCATGTCGCATTCCGAGAAGTAGGGACTGTCGGTGCTTTCCAGCTTCTTGCCCTCGATGGTCACGTTGTCGAAAGTCACACCGTCGACGATTTTGCCCGGTGTTCCATTGCCGCCTTTCCATCCGTAGAGGTGTATTTTGTTGGCAATGTGGCTTCCGCTGTTGTTGAACGAACGTATGTTCTTGTAGGTGATGTTGCTGATGCCACCCGGCGTTGTCTGGTCACCGGGGAGCGCACCAAACCAGAAATTGGGCTGGAATCCTGCGGCAATGAGCCTCTCGCAATGGTATACATCGATGTTTTCGTAGCTGATGTTGCGGAAATAAGTGCCGTGAATGCAGCAGATGGTCATTGCAGCCCGTTCGTCAAGTGTCTCATGATAGTCGGGGTCATCATACGAGAAGAGGATGCTGCTGTTCATGAAGCGTATGTTCTCATACAGGGAGCAATGGTTCTCGGCCCCTATACCCATGGCACAGTTGCAGTCGTTCCACAGCTGCATGCCGCAGAAGGTAAGGTTGCGGCTGGGGTCACTCTCGGCCGGTTTCTTGCCGCCCAGTCCCTTGATGGCTATGGCATCGTCGTTGGAGCGTATAAAGGTATTGAGGAAAGCACACTGTTGGCAGTTGATGACATCCAGCCCGTCTGTGCTGGCATAGCGCGTGCCTATGATTTTCACATGCTTGAACTCTACATTGCGGCAGTGCGAGAGGGCAACCTGCCATCCCTGGGAGCGGTGGCAGTGAAACAGGACTCCTTCTACATTGACCCCGTTGCAATAGCTGGCAGCCAAGATGACACGCTTGTTGCGATCATCGTTGTAGACCATGCCGCGTCCGGAGATCTTGGGCCATTTTGTGGTTTCGCTCAGGTTTAGACTTCCATAGACCACGGCTCCCGGTGCGATATATACGTGCCATCCGTCTTCGATGTTCAGCACATCTGTCTGCAGCAGCTTCTTCAAATCATGGTAGCCCGGCCCGAAGTAGTGCAGCTTACGGTCGTCGTAGCGGTGGTAGCCCTTGCCGGCAACATCAGGGGCCTTGTGGTCGATGCTGTTGCAAAACAAGTGGAGGACATGCTTCTTGGGCTCGCCGTTGACTATGACAGTAAGGTTCTGGTCAGCCTTATCCATCTTGATTTCAATGCTGTTGCGACCCGTCTTCCTGACGCTGAGCAGGCTGAGTTTTTTGCCGGGAAGCACTTCAAACTCCTTGATGGGACGGTAATAACTGATGTTGATGGTGATTTCGTGACCATTTTCAAACTCAAAACTCCCGAAGTGCACAAGTCCGCCCCAGAAGTTACGGTCGTTGTAAAGACCCACATAGGCACCGTTGACCCTTACATTATACAGAGGCACACCCTCCAGAGGAAAGTCTTTGACAACAGCGTGTGTATGCAACGATCCGTGCTTGTCGGAGTAGTCTTCTCCATAGCCCTTTTTCACCGAATATCCCATAGCTTTGGCAAAAGTGAGCATCATCGTCATGGCAAAAGCCAAAAGGCAAAGTCTTTTTAATCGCATAAGTTACGTGTAATTTTGGGTGCAAAAGTAGCCAAAAAGCATGAAAGAGGCCGACAAATCGGTTCTGTTTTCTTCGTTTGCAGCGGCATTCAGAAAAATATATCGTATATTTGCACGATTATAATATAGGAATCGAAAGAAAGAATAGCATACGATGGAATATAACTTTAAGGAAATCGAAAAGAAATGGCACAGACGTTGGGTAGAGCAAAAGACCTACAAAACGACCGAAGACACAAGTAAGCCCAAATACTATGTACTGAACATGTTCCCCTATCCCTCGGGGGCAGGTCTGCATGTTGGACACCCCTTAGGCTACATTGCGTCGGATATCTATGCGCGATACAAACGCATGAAAGGCTTCAATGTGCTGAATCCCATGGGCTATGATGCCTATGGCCTGCCTGCGGAGCAGTATGCCATACAGACCGGTCAGCATCCCGCAGTGACCACGGAAAACAACATAAAACGTTATCGCGAGCAGCTCGACAGGATAGGTTTCTCATTTGATTGGGACAGAGAAGTACGTACCTGCGACCCAGAATACTATCATTGGACCCAATGGGCCTTCGAAAAGATGTTCGAGAGCTACTATGACAACAAGCTCGCCAAGGCACGCCCCATCGAAAACCTCATAGAAGCCTTTGAAAGCAACGGCACATCGGGCATCGATGCTGCCTGCAGCCGCGAGCTCAACTTTACGGCCGACGAGTGGAAAGCTATGGATGCAGCCGCAAAAGACCAGGTGCTGATGAACTACCGCATCGCTTATCTCGGTGAAATGATGGTCAACTGGTGTCCAGAGCTGGGTACAGTTCTGGCCAACGATGAAGTGGTGGAAGGATTGAGCGTCCGCGGCGGCTATCCCGTCATCCAGAAAAAAATGAAGCAATGGTGTCTAAGGGTCTCAGCCTACGCCCAGCGGCTTCTCGACGGGCTTGATGTAATAGATTGGAGTGACTCTATCAAGGAAACGCAGCGCAACTGGATAGGACGCAGCGAAGGAACCGAAGTGGAATTCAAGGTAAAAGACAGTGAGCAGACGTTTACAATCTTTACGACCAGAGCCGATACCATGTATGGAGTGACCTTCATGGTACTGGCACCCGAAAGCCCGCTTGTGGAGCAACTCACCACCAAAGAGCAGTCATCTGCGGTAAAAGAATATGTGGAAAAGACCAAAAAACGTACAGAGCGCGAACGGATGTCCTCGTCAGAAAAGACCGGAGTATTTACAGGTTCCTATGCCATAAATCCCTTTACGGGTGATGCCATACCTGTATGGGTGAGCGACTATGTGCTGGCCGGCTACGGCACGGGAGCCATCATGGCCGTTCCTGCCCACGACAGCCGCGACTATGCTTTTGCCAAAGCTTTCGGCCTGCCCATCATACCTCTTATAGAAGGCTGTGACGTGAGCGAAGCAAGTTTCGATGCAAAAGACGGCATAGTATGCAATTCGCCACGCAAAGATGCAAAGCCCTATATCGATTTCTCCCTGAACGGGCTGACCGTAAAAGAAGCTATCGCGGCCACTAAAAAGTATGTACGCGAACACCATATAGGCAGAGTAAAGGTGAACTTCCGCCTGCGCGATGCCATCTTCAGCAGGCAACGCTACTGGGGAGAACCCTTCCCCGTTTATTATGAGCAAGGCAGCCCGCGCATGATTCCCGAAGACTGCCTGCCGCTCAAACTGCCTGCCGTAGACAAGTTCCTGCCCACCGAAACAGGAGAACCGCCATTGGGCAATGCCACACATTGGGCATGGGATACCGTCAACCGCTGTGTCACAGACAACAATCGCATAGATGAAAAAACTGTATTCCCCTTGGAGCTCAACACGATGCCGGGCTTCGCAGGTTCGTCGGCCTACTACCTTAGATATATGGACCCGCACAACGACAAGGCTCTTGTGGACAAGAAGAAAGATGAATATTGGCGATGTGTGGACCTCTATATCGGCGGAACGGAACATGCAACCGGCCATCTCATCTATTCTCGTTTCTGGAATAAGTTCCTGCATGATTACGGGTGGAGCTGTGAAGAAGAGCCGTTCCACAAGCTCGTAAATCAGGGAATGATACAGGGAAGGAGCAACTTTGTATATCGCATACAGGGAACCAACAAGTTTGTTTCTTTAGGCCTCAAAGACCAATATGACGTGACTCCGATACACGTAGACGTTAACATCGTATCCAACGATGTGCTGGATCTTGATGCGTTCCGAGCCTGGAGACCTGAATATAATGACGCAGAATTCATCCTCGAAAACGGCAAGTATGTTTGCGGTTGGGCCATAGAAAAGATGTCGAAGAGCATGTACAACGTGGTCAATCCCGATTATATCGTAGACAGATATGGTGCCGATACACTCCGCCTCTACGAAATGTTCCTGGGACCTATCAGTCTGAGCAAGCCGTGGGACAGCAATGGTATAGACGGATGCTCACGCTTCTTGAGAAAAGTGTGGAACCTGTTTTGGGGTCGCAACGGCGAGTTCCTGGTCAAGGAAAGCACGGCCACAAACGACAATCTGAAGAGCATCAACAAGCTGATTCGCAAAGTAACACAGGATATCGAAGTGTATTCATACAACACCTCCATATCTGCCTTTATGATTTGTGTCGGTGAATTGGCACAGCAAAAGTGCACCGACAAGAGCGTTATGGAGCAATTGGTGGCTCTGCTCTCGCCCTTTGCACCCCACATGGCCGAGGAGCTTTGGGAGCAACTTGGCCATAGCAGCACCGTCTGTGATGCTGAGTGGCCCGTGTGCGACGAGAGCTATTTGAAGGAAGACAGCGAGACCATCAGTGTTTCGTTCAATGGAAAGACACGTTTCACCCTGACGCTTCCAACCGATATATCCAAGGAGGATGCACAGAAAGCCGCAGTTGAGGCAGAGGCAGGACGCAAGTATCTGGAAGGAAAACAGATAGTAAAGGTAATAGTTGTGCCTCATCGTATAGTCAATATCGTCATAAAATAACATTGAAATAGCGATGAACCCACTGAAGATGACATATCTGCAGCATGGCAAGGATTTGCTGCTTATTTCTATAGGCATCGTGCTGTATGTGACGGGCTTCGTATGTTTTCAGTTGCCCTATCACATAACTACGGGTGGAACTACCGGCTTGGGTGCCGTCATCTTCTATGCTACGGGCTTTCCAGCCCAGTACACCTATTTCCTTGTTAATATAGCCTTGATACTCGTGGCATTGAAGGTGTTGGGTATGAAGTTTATGGTCAATACCATCTATGCCGTGTTTTTCATGACGTTTTTGATTGGCTTCATGCAAGACATCGTAAAGCTTCCCGATGGAACATTTCCGAAGATACTCGGCACGCAGAGCTTTATGTCGTGTGTCATTGGCGCAGTGCTTGAAGGCCTGGGACTCGGCATTGTCTTTCTGAACAACGGGAGCACGGGCGGCACTGATATAGTTGCTGCCATCGTCAATAAGAACCGTGACATCAGCCTCGGCCAGATTATCATGCTTGTCGACGTGATGGTCGTATCATCAAACTATCTGGTCTTTAGTAACATCGAGCTGCTTCTTTTTGGCTATTGCACCGTGATTATCGAAACGGCCACATTGGATTATTCCATGACTGCCGTTCGTCAGTCGGTGCAATTCATGATATTTTCACAGAAGTATGACCTGATTGCCACCGAAATAGCCAAGACCGGGCGCGGTGTAACTGTGTTGGACGGAGAAGGCTGGTATACAAAACATCCGCGCAAGGTGCTGGTAGTGCTGTGCCGGCGGCGTGAGAGCACACACATATTCCGTATAATACGCTCCATCGACCCTTATGCATTTGTGTCTCAGGGAAAGGTTTCAGGAGTCTTTGGTGAGGGATTTGATAAGATGAAAGGTAAGTAGGTCTATGCCGCGAATCACGATTGTTCCAGTTTCAGGTCTTGGCAACCGCATGCGGGTTGTTGCTTCGGCAGTAAAAGTGGCCGGCGATATGAATGTGCCTGTACGTGTGGTGTGGCAACCGGCATGGGATTGCCGTGCCGGGTTTGATGACTTGTTTCAGCCGCTTTCTTTTGCAAATGTATCTCTTTGCCGGGGCAACTTCATGGATACACCTGCAACAAAAGACAATCTGCTCCTGACCATGTTGCTTCGCAAGACCTGCTATCAGGCCGAATATCGTTGCTTCCGTCCTTCAGAAACAGTTTCTTTGCAGTCGCTCATCGGCCGTGGGCATTCCTTTTATATGGACACTTGCTATGCTTTGTGCAACTATTCGCATGAGCTTTTTAGGGAGTGCTTTCGTTTGCGTCCCGAATTGGAAAGGCAGGTTGAAGACACCGTTTCAGGCTTCTCATCGCGGACTTTGGGCGTGCACATTCGCCGTTCAGACAACAAACTGGCCATCAAGTACAGTCCGCTTGCAGCGTTTCGTCAAAGGATTGATGCTTTGCTTGACAGCGGAGAAGTGGAACAATTGTTCCTTTCTACGGATGATGATCGTGTGCGTGACTTTTTTCGCAAGACGTATGGCAGGCTTTTGATGACGCGACGCGTTGTGCTTGACCGCAATGCCCTGCAAGGCATACGTGATGCGGTGATTGATTTATGGTGTCTGTCACATACAGGCCGTTTGCTGGGAAGTTATTATTCATCCTTCTCAGAAACAGCAGCCGAGCTGTCGGATATACCTTTTGAAGTGATAACCGAAAGCCTTTCATCGTGAACAAACAAAGATGCTGCAAATGGAAAAGAATGGGCTTGGATTTGGAATTTAAACAAACCGAAATTAAAAACAAACGATAGTATGACGAAAAGGAAACTGGTCTTTGTCACCAACAACAGGCACAAGTTGCGCGAGATACGTGAGATTATGCCGGCGAGCATAGAGATTCTCAGCTTGGCAGACATCAATTGCATGGCTGAGATACCCGAAACAGCCGATACACTTGAAGGAAATGCGCTGATAAAGGCCCACTATGTTTATGATCGTTTTGGCATGGATTGCTTCGCTGACGATACGGGGCTTGAGGTTGAAGCCTTAGGCGGGGCACCCGGTGTCCATACGGCCCGTTATGCCGGAGAAGCACACGATCCGGAGGCAAACATGCAGAAGCTTTTGCATGAGATGCAAGGAAAATCAAATCGCAAGGCAAGGTTCCGTACAGTGATTGCGCTGATAGAAAATGGCAAAGAGCATGTGTTCTCAGGCCGTGTAGACGGAACCATTGCTACAGAGCCTCGCGGCAACGAAGGCTTTGGCTATGACCCTGTGTTCGTTCCCGAAGGGACGGGGCAGACTTTTGCCGAGATGGGTGAAGCCGGCAAGAACGAAATCAGCCATCGTGCCCGTGCGGTTGCAGAACTACTGTCATACTTAAACCGTTAAAAGTCACTTAAAATGAGATGGATGTTGCTTTCGTTTATCGCCGCGGTCCTGTTTGTTGAAAATGGGCATGCCCGTGATTGGAAGGCTTATATGGCTTATCACGACGCTACATTCAACCAGCCTGCGGGAGGATTGATTTACTCCCTTTGTGATGGTAGCATATATACCTACCAACCGGGTGAAACTGTGGTGAAGACATTTTCAAAGGCTACCGGTTTGAGCGATTGTGGCATTCAGTTTATGGAATACAATGCTGACGAGGAGGCATTCCTAATTGTATATAAGAACCAGAACATGGATGTTCTCGGCATCAACGACAGCATCACCAATATGCCTGAATTCAAGGACAGCGATGTGAAAGACAAGACTGTCAACGATGTGACCATGAACGGACGCAATGCCTATGTGGCGACCAATTCCGGTGTGTTGGTGGTCAACATGCGGCGACGGGAGTTTACCAATACCTACAATTTCGGTCAAAAGGTATTGAGCTGTGCTTGCGTAGGTGACAAGATTGTAGCTCTTACATCCAAAGGAATCTACAACGGAGATTTAGGCGGCAATCTTCTTGATGCAGCCAATTGGAAACATCTGAACGAGTATCTGCTCAACCGGCTCTTTGTCTTTGGCGGGCGTCTTTACGGACAGGCGGGTGACGGCATCTATGCCATAGATGAAACTACCGGCAATATATCCAAGCTATTGCATGGTACTTATACGTTTTTTCATCCCTATGATGATGTCTTTGTAATAGGAAACAAGAAGGAACTTATCCTTATGGACGAAAACGGAAAAGTGAGCCGCAAGAGTTTCGCGAACGACTTCAAAAGTCTTTCTTACGATGGAGAACTCTTCTGGGCCAGCCGAGGCTCCAAAGGACTACAGGCCTTTGAAATAAAAGATGACAGTGTAAAAGCCGCATCAGCAGCCATAATACCCAATAGCCCTATACGCAATTTGGCTTACTTCTTGAAATATACCGATGATAACAGGCTGCTGGTTGGTGGCGGAAGTCTGAATTACACTTATCAGAACTATCCCGGCACCGTGATGATGCTTGACGGCGGCAAATGGACGAATTTTCAGGAAGACAGCATCTATGAAAAGACAAACGTCATATTCAGAAATGTCACTTCGGTGATTGAAGACCCGAACGACAAGAACCATCACTTTGCCACGGCAGCCGGCGGAGGCCTGTATGAATTTCGCAATGCCCGTTTTGTAAAGCTCTACACTTATGACAACAGTGGTCTTGCAACAATTCTTCCCAATGATGCCACGCCGAAGTACTATGTGCGCACAGCCGGACTTACATATGACAAAGACGGAAACCTTTGGATGCTCAACAACGAAGTGGACACCATCTTGAAGGTACGTCGCCCCGATGGTTCGTGGAAAGGATTTTACTTCAATACGCTTGCAGGCTATCCTACGTTTGACCATATCCTGATTGACAGCCGCGGCATAATGTGGATAACACATCGGCGCACAACGTCAAAGCATCATGCCGGCATCTTAGGCTTTTATAATAATGCCACATTGGATGATGAACGTGATGATACGTGGAAGTTTCGTTATCAGTTCACCAATCAGGATAACACAAGTTATACCTTTAACCAGGTATATGATGTGGCAGAAGATCGCGAAGGGCGCATTTGGATTGCTACCAATCAAGGACCTTTTGTATTGAACAATCCTACAGACTTTTTCAACAATGACGTGGTGTTTACGCAAGTAAAGGTGGCACGCAACGACGGGACTGACTATGCCGACTACTTGCTCTCGGGAGTTCCGATTACCTGTATTGCCATAGACGGGGGCAATCGCAAATGGTTTGGCACAAGCGGCAATGGCGTCTATCTTATAAGTGCTGACGGCCAGACAACGGTTCATCACTTTACGGCAGAAAATTCTCCGTTGCTTTCCAATACGGTCTATTCTATAGCCATCAATGGTGCGACCGGTGAAGTGATGATGGGCACCGATGCCGGCCTTGTAGGTTTTAAGGCCGATGCCACCGAACCCGTAGAGCCTTTGGAGAAGAGCAATGTGAAAGTATATCCCAATCCAGTTCGTCCTGCATTCGAGGGCAGCTTGCGTGTCGACGGACTGAGCTTTGACAGCGATGTAAAGATAACAACCGTATCTGGCCAAGTGGTGGCTCAAGGAAAGTCTGTAGGCGGGACTTTTACATGGAATCTCCGTGATAATCGCGGCCGGCGTGTTGGAACCGGAGTCTATCATGTCATTGCTTCCGACCAAGAAGGTAAGAACGGTGCAGTTGCGAAATTTGTAGTAATTAAATAGTAGATAATAGAGGAATAAATGAAAGTGCTTATGAAAAGACTTTATTGGTTGTTGCTTGCCCCATTGGCTTTAATGAACATTCAGATGAATGCGGCAACATGGAAAACAGAAAACAGTGTGGCAGGATTCTTCCCCGTTGAGGAAAGTGGTCGTGAGGCCTTTTCCATGAATCCCGGATGGCTGCTCATGCGTGGAGACTTCAAAGAAGCCTCGCGGCCGGACTTTGATGACAGCCGTTGGCAACGTGTAAGTTTGCCTAATGGCATAGAGTTTCTGCCTGTTGAGGCCAGCGGAGGAAAAAACTATCAGGGCCCCGTTTGGTATCGCAAACATTTTCGTTTGCCTGAAAACCTGACCGGGAAAAAGCTCTTTCTGCATTTCGAGGCCATCATGGGACGCAGCGAAGTATGGGTCAACGGTGAAAAGGCCGCAAGCCACACGGGCGGTTATCTGCCTGTAATCGTTGACGTGACCGATAGGTTAAAGCCCGATGCCGAAAATGTCATTGCCGTGATGGCCGACAACAGTGACGACGGTACTTATCCTCCCGGAAAGCCGCAATACCAATTGGATTTTTCGTATTTCGGAGGCATTTATCGCGATTGTTGGCTCATAGCCCATGCAAAGACCTATGTCACCGACCCCAATTTTGTGAACAAGAAAAGCGGAGGAGGCTTGTTCGTGTCCTATAACAATGTATCAGAACAGCAGGCCGATGTGCGGGTAGACGTAGATGTGAGAACGGAAGAACCAAAAGGATTCAAGGGTAAAGTCTGTTTGAATTTGGTTGATCCGCAAGGAAAAAGTGTATGGACAAAGCAAATGGGGCTGAATCTGCGCGGCAATGCCGGTTGCGGATTAATGACGACAACCAGCCTGAAGAATCCTATGCTTTGGAGTCCCGAGGACCCCAGTCTGTATCGCCTTTACGTAACAATCAAGGATAAAAAAGGCCGGGCCATAGACGGCTACTATCAGCGCATAGGCATCCGAAGCATAGAATTTCGCGGCAACAAGGGATTGTATTTGAACGGAAAGCCCTACAAAGGAAAATTGATAGGAGCCAACCGTCATCAGGACTATCCCATTATAGGAAATGCTCAAAGCAACAGCCTGCACCGCCGCGATGCCTTGAAGCTGCGCAACGCCGGAATGAAAGTCATACGCAATGCCCACTATCCCCAGGACCCTGCCTTCATGGATGCCTGCGACGAATTGGGGCTGTTTGTTATTTGC
The DNA here is from genome assembly GCA_002439755.1 of Prevotellaceae bacterium UBA6417. GTDB lineage: Bacteria > Bacteroidota > Bacteroidia > Bacteroidales > Bacteroidaceae > UBA6382. Next base: position 14,707 of record DJPH01000055.1, read on the forward strand.
CCGATACCCGGATGGCAGTATTGGAACGATGAGCCGTCGTTTGCCGCCCATGTTTATGACGATATCAGGCAGATGATACGTCGCGACCGCAACAGACCGAGCATCTTTCTTTATGAACCCATCTTGAACGAGACATCATATCCCGAGGATTTCGCTGTCAATGCCGTAAAGACCGTGCGCGAAGAATATCCCTTTGCCTATTGTGCCTGCGCCTGTGACAGCCGAATGAATGGACGCGAGAAATATGAAGTGCTCTATTGCCATCCATACAACGGAAACCCCGACGACAACGACAAGGAAACAGATTCTACGAAGACATACTTTACACGCGAGTTCGGTGATATGGTAGACGACTGGGGCTCGCAAAATTCTCCCAGCCGTGTTTCCCGCAACTGGGGCGAAGTGCCGCAATTGGTCCAGGCCCGTCATTATGCCGACCCGCCCTATCAGTATACTTCACTGGAAACCCTTTATCGCAATCCGGCCAAACATCTGGGAGGTGCTTTGTGGCACCCATTCGAACACCAGCGCGGCTATCATCCCGATCCCTTTTACGGAGGCATGTTTGATGCATTCCGTCAAACCAAATACTCCTATTACCTGTTTGCTTCCCAGCGCAATCCCAACGAGAAGAACCCGATAGCCGAACATGGTCCCATGATATACATCGCAAATGCTCTTTCGCCCTTTTCGCCCGAGGATGTTTCGGTCTATTCCAATTGCGAAGAAGTGCGCCTCACCGTGCGCAAGGGCGGGAAAGTCTTTTCGTATCAGCGCGAAAGCCAGCGTGAAGGAATGCCATATCCCATTATTACTTTCAAGGGAGCATGGAGTTATGCCGATGACAAATATAATGCCCGCCGCAATGCCGAAGAAGACGAATCCTACCTTTTGGCCGAAGGGCTGATAGGTGGAAAGGTGGTTGTGTCAGAGAAAAAATATCCTGCTCGGCGAGCCCGCCGTCTTGTCATAGAAGCCGACAATGCCGGTTTGCCGCTTCGTGCCGATGGCTCCGACATCGTAACGCTTATATGTTCTGTTGTTGACGAACATGGCACGGTAAAGCGTCTTAACAACGAGCGCATCCTTTTTACGGTCGAAGGCGAAGGACAGCTCATCGGCAATGAGCAGAACGGAGGCAATCCTGTCAATATAGAGTGGGGCACGGCCCCCATCCTGCTGCGCACCACCACAAAGAACGGCCTTATCAAAGTGCGCGCACAAGTGGCAAGAGGAGGAAACATGACCATAAACGATGCCGAACTGGAACTTCGCAGTGTGGCACCCGAATTCCCGCTCGTGTATGATGCCAAAGCCGTGCCGGCCGATGACGCCCGCCCCACATCGGTGCGTTATGTCAACTATCATCAGGGCATCATTGAAAATCAGCAGGAAAAGATAGACGAAGTGTCACGTCAGCAAAAAGCTTTCGAGTAGATATCAATAAATTAAATAGTCAAGCCTGCCAAAC
>DJPH01000030.1 GCA_002439755.1 Prevotellaceae bacterium UBA6417
GGGTCACTCTCATTCCACGGGCCTCTGTGTACGATTTGACGCATGGGGTTTGCCATTTTGTATTCGCTGTTTTTCTGCAGCCAGTCAGCAAAAGCGAGGTAAGCTCCTTTGATATTTGCAAAGTCACCATAGACCATTGTGCAGGCCATATACGGGACAGCCTCCGTCATGCGGAAACAGAATGGAGCTTCTGCCGTCCCCGTTTTCTTTACCGGAGCGCATAACTCAATATCCACATCCGTCTCTCGATATTCTGTATCGTGATAAATGGAAAACGTATTGCCAATCAGTTCTGTTTTCTGTGTATTCGCAAAAGCAGAAAGCTCGCGCCATAGTTCACCTTCGGAATAGTAGTTCGGTACAACTCTCCGTAGGGACAACACCGGATATGCAGGAATCGACTTGACGGAGATGTTATAATGCAGTTCGCCCTTTCCGCTTTGTAATTCATTTTTGGCAAGCTCAATTTTTCGTAGCTTTTCCTGCTCGGCCTGTATTGCATTTTCTATCTCTGAGCGCTTTTTGTTAAGCTGCATGAGGAGGGAGCGCTCGTCCATCGTCAGGGCAAGCGCGATTTCTGAAACATTCAGTCCGCTGTCCCGCAAATACAGAATCTTATTCAGACGTGGAATCTGTTCTACGGAATACAGCCGGTGTCCTGTCCATTTGTCAACCTCTGCCGGTATCAAAAGGCCGACCTCATCATAGTACCGAAGCATACGAATGGATACCTGTGTCAGCTTTGAAAATTCGCCTATTCTAAACATCGTTTCATCACCCACCAATATTGTAGCAGGTTCTATTTATACTTCAACCGTTTTGCATGACTTGCCATTAAGGGTTACGGCTTCGGAGGGGCTACGAACGGGGACAAGAAAGCGGCAAGCAATGTAGCGTTGCCGGGAAACTCGGATCACAATTTCTCCAAATCTCCGGCAGAAAAGCAAAGCATCCCATTCATCAGGTTAATGATTTATGGTGGCCTTAAAGTTTTGCTAAATTCTCGGCTTTCAGGACATAATCCAAAATATTACTCCCTTTTGATGATGCTCGCTGTGTGCGAGTTTCTTTGGCTTATAGCAACCATCATAAAATAGAAGCCTCACAGAAATGTCACCGACAGCCCCCTTTGACGGCTGTAAATCCACATTTTTGTGATATTTGAAAACGGCCACCCTTTCGGATGACCGTTTCGTGTCTGCGTATTTTATTCAGCAATGCGTAGCCGCTCTACCACCGTTTTTTGTGCCATTTTGTCATAGCAAACCAAAGGAACAATGGCTGTAATAAGGAGCAGAGGGATAATACAGAGGAATACCGGAAGTAGGGTAAAATGCCATGTAAAATATGTTAATTCCGTACCCATCATCCGAATTACCGTTAGACTTGCCACAACGGAAAGTATCAGAGAACCTAAAAGGCCCAAGATAGAATAACCAATACCTTCATATATTAGCATTTGCTTAACCTGCCGTCCTGTCATACCTACCGATTGCAGCATTGCAATTTCTCTATACCGAGACAGGATAGAGGTTGTCATGGAGTTGATAAAGTTCAGTATGCCAATCAAGGCCAATATCGCGCAAAGAACGCCGCCCACAAGGCGGTACATATTGATCATCCCATCAAAAGTCTGCCGCAGGGTTACTTTTGAAAGATAATCCAAAGCGGTGTCCGTATTTGTAGTGTAGTTTTTCAGCCAGTTTTCGGTGGCAAGCTGGTGTTCATCATCTACATTGAAGATTGTTTTCATGGCTGGCTGGTCGGCGGATACCATATTGCCTAAAAGTTCATTGGTCGGGAAAATATAGTCCAATCCCATGTCTACCTGTAAAGGGGTTTGCAATGCGTTTGGAATACTTACCACAGCCAGCACATCATACACTTTATTTGTACCGTTAAGCTGTGCCACACTAATTTGATCTCCCGGTTTATACAAGCAAAGAGAGCCATCACCCATCATTCGCAGCGGAGTTACATACACGCCGGTTCCCGCTTTCCACTGTTTCGTGTTTAGTTCACCGTCTAACACCTGTACATATTCAGCAGGGAAATCATCCAAGCCGTATACATTCACACCATGTTCTCGCCGAACCCCATAATTATCCAGCTCATTTGCAATATCGCTGGAAGAAGCAGATAGTTCCTGTAATCGGGCAAGGTCATTTTCAGAAAGTGGCTGTTCAGAAGTCCATAAGTAGATATTTCCTATATCTTCAAGACCATTCAAGTTTTCTGCCCGACTAATAAAATCCTGACTTACATTCGCTGTGTTGTATGGTGCATAGGCGTTAATTACCGTTGTGTCGGAAACTGTAAAATCTGTAAGGCTGAAATCAGCCACAAACTTATCAAAGTCAAATGAAGTCACATAGGTATAAACGCTATTCAAGAGAACGACACTAAGGGCAAAAGACAAAGTGACGATCATTACTTTTTTCTTGTTTCGAGTCAGATTATTCTTTGCCATCATCATTGTGCTGATATGCTTACTGCGCCGCTGCTTTTTCTTTCCACCAGTCTGTTCAATATAGTGCAGAGCCTCCATCGGGGAAACCTTGGCGGCCAATGTTGCAGGTTTTTGGCAGCTGATAAAGACGGTGACGAGCGAAAAAATAACTGCCACCAAAAAGATCAACGGATTTACCGTAGTAACAACTCTTATATCATCCGTCAGCATATTTACAATCACAGGCAACAGCAACCGACCAATCGGCCAGCCTAAGAGTAAGCCCAGCGGAATGCCCATAAGAGATAGCCTGATTGCTTTTCTATAAACGATTTTCCTTATTTGTCTTGCAGTGGTTCCCAGTGTTTTCAACATTCCATAAAACCGAATATCCTGTGCGATAGAAATATAAAACACATTGTAGATCAGAAGATACCCAGCGATAAAGATAACCGCAATACCAGCTACAAGGGGCAGCATGGAAGAAAGACTGATTGTTGCTGTTCCGTAAGCGTCGTTAATACTTACTCGTTCATCCAAACCATATTTGGAAGTCACATCTAATGCCTGCTTTTCAATATTCCATGCCGTAGGCAACATCATAATGGCATCAATATAACCGGTTCCCACCGGTGGGGTTGTTCCGTCCGTTTCACCGTGGATGACCGGAGCAACCTGTTCTGTATATTCTTTGGATAATAGCATTGTTTGACGGTACGCCACAGCATCCCCATCCCAAATGCCGCAAAGCGTAAAGGTATCGGTAAATGTATCCGCATCGGTTGTAAAGGTCAACTCCATTTGTGTCCCGACTTTATCCGGCAGCCCCATCGCATCCAGAACAATACGGCTGGTGGCGATCTCATTTTTCTGTTCCGGCAGATGTCCGGTATCAGGAGTATTAAA
>DJPH01000037.1 GCA_002439755.1 Prevotellaceae bacterium UBA6417
TCAAACTTGTCGTTGAACTCGGTTGTCATCATTTCGTGCTTGCCTATCTTCTCTGCAGCGTCTATAATAGCTTTCAAGGCATCGCAGGCTTCCTTCATTCCGGGGATGTAGTTATATTGTATGCGATCTTGTGTCATATCGCCGGGATACATCTGGAACTCTGTAAGGTTGAACGTGATACCGGTTACATCGGGGCTGTTGAAGATACGTATGGGATCCTTGCCTGCGTGGGTGGTATTCTTGACAACGAAACGAATATACTTGTAGGAATCGCCAAGCTCGATGACAGGTGAGGTGTAGGGCGTTTCCGTAACGGCAACATCTTCGGGGAAGCCTTCATTCAGTTCGGTGATGGCCGTCCATGATGCCTGGTCGGCATTGTCGGTGCTGGCACCGAGCTCGTCGTCGTTGGTGGCAAAGATCTGAATGTCGTTGGGGTTGTCGTGCCAAATGCTTTCGTTATTGTAGTATTCGAAATAGAAGCTCTTAACTGGCTCGTTCAGCTTTACCTGCAGGTTGTGGTATCCTGCGCCTGTGAAGTGAGATTTCAGACCTCCTTGATTATCCATAAATGCAATCCATTCGGCATCGGTGAGGTTTGATTTCTGCATTTCAGCGTTCCAGAAAGAATGATATCTGGTGTTGTTGTCACCATCTATAAGGTAGGGTAGGGTGTCTTCCCACCATCCGCAGTTGCTGTTGCTGCTCAACTGAGACACGTCGGTAATCAGCTTTGAGCCTACACCGGTTACGGCTTCATGCAGAGTCTTTGCTTTTGTGGTCAGTTCGGCGAGCTTATTGTCGAGCGCGTCGCGGTCTACGTAGAGGTCATCGATGGCCTTGGCTGCAGCCATAAGGGCTTCGATATCTGCTTCTGTCACTGTTAGGTTGGCTATCTTTGTTTGTGCTTCGGCCACGAGTTTGTCATAGGCATCGCAGGCTTCTTTCATGCCGCTTACCTTGTAGTATTCCGATGTTTCGGACGGTGTGCCATCGTAAACCTGGAACTCGCTGAGGTTGAATGTCACGCCCGTGATGGAGGGATTTGCAAATCCGTCTTTGCGGTTTCCGCCGTCCATGGTAGACACATGCTTGACCACGAAGCGCAGGTACTTGTAGCTGCCTTTGAGGTCGATGATGGGTGATTGGTAGGATACGGCGTTGTCGTTGCCGGGGAATCCGTATTCGTCTTGTGTCATGTCGACGATTTCGGTCCATTTCGAAGAGTCGGCACTGGCGGTACTTGCCCAAAGAGCGTCATCGTTGGTGCCATAGAGGGTGATGTGGGTGGGGTTGTCGTGCCAGCCGTCTGTGTTGTTGCGTCCGTTGAAACGGAACTTCATCTTGCTGATTTCTTTGCCGACATTTACCTGGATATTGTGCCAGCCGATGCCGGTATTAGTAGTACCGCTTTTAAAGGATTCGTCCCAAATGGAGTGATAGATGGTTTCGGTGTTGCCATCGATGAGGTAGGGGAGACCCCATGCTTCCGTGTTGCTGGCGAGCTGGTCGGCCGAAGTGATCATGGTTGAATAGTCATTGGCTTTCACACGTGACGAGTTTGTGTTGTCGATGGCTTTCTTCATATTGTCGGCCAGAAGTCGTTTGGGTCCCTGTTCGATTAATGATTTGATGAGTTCTTTATCCGTTATTTCCTTGAAACTCCATGCTGCCGTAGAGTTGGCTTCTGTGTTCCAGGTGCATATCTTGCCTTCTATACCGGCTCCGTTAGCGTGTCCCTGTGCCTCGTAAGCACGTTTGTTCTTGGTGTTGTAGATGTTATATTGCGCCCAGCCAAGAGGTTTGATGATCTGTTCGTATTTTGCATCGGGTTCTTTGGAGAGGCTCACCTGTGTATCAAGGGCATCGGTGAAGTTTCCGTTTTCGTCTGTCACGCATCTGAGGTATTCGGATGAAGCGACGTTCTGTATGGTGTAGTTGCCGTCTTGGAGCTTTCTGATGATGAAAGCGAACTTGCCGTTCTTTTCGTCGAGGTTGCTCCAGTAGAGGCGGCTGTCAAGGTCGGCATAGAGTGCTTTCTTTACATCGGGTTGTGTAGTGGCAAATCCCGTGTATTGGCTGATGATATAGTAGTAGCCGCCGTCCTTGAAGTCGACTTTTGATGCCACAGTTGCGTTGTAGGCATTGATCAACGTCTCTTTTGTTGTTGCGGCCGATGTCTCATTTCTATCAAAAATGTCTTGCTCTGCCTTGAGGAGGGCTTGGTTCAAGTCTTCCAGTTTTTGGGCATCTACACATCCGGGGTCGGTTCCTTTTACGAAAAGGTGAAGCTCGTTTTTGATTTTCCGGTAGTGATATTCCAGTGCTACAAGTGGAGAATTGCTCTCGATGGCCGGATATACCTGGAATTCGCCAATGTCAAAGTAGGGATAATTGCCGACAGCTCCACCACCCGGAGTCTTTGTTACTGCAAAACGCAGGTAACGATAGGTATCACCGAGATCAATCATGTCGGATGTGTAGTCGGTGATGTCTTTTGCTGTGGGCATGTTCTTAATCGTGTCAATCTCCGTCCATTTCTCGGCATCGTTAGAAGCATACACAATCATTTCAATTGGGCGGTTGCCGTAGCCGTAGTCATCGGCACGTTGACCCATGGTGAAGATAATTCGCTGCTGGGGCTGGTCTTTCAAGTCCACTTGCAGCCAGTGGGGGTGGTTGTCAGGTTCCGGAGCTGCTCCGTTCCATCCTGTTGTGAAAAACGTTACGCCGTTTCCGTCAATCAGGTTGGCATAACTTCCTTCGGCACTCGATCCGTTCGTTCCTGCCTTGAAGTCGCTGGAAAACTGACAGAGTTCAGGGTCATTGTCATTTGCATTAGTGACCAATCTCGCATTGAGATCATACGTCCAGTATGTTTCTCCGCTTGCGGGATTCCATAAGACGCTGCACATAAGCAGTGTCAACAAGTAAAAGATTTTTTTTGTCATACGCATTATTGTTAATAAAATGGTTGTCTGCATTTCGTAATGTTGTGTTCATTTCGATGAAACATTCGTGTTGCAAAGATAAGCCGTAATTTTAAAAGTCGTATTTACCCCCCCCCTATTTATGCGTTAAATAAACATAAACAGCTTATTTTGTCATCAAAAAGGCAGTTTCACAACGTTTTTTGAGCTTCGATAGTATTGCTTTTGTCGGTTTGTCATACCTACATTTATTTCCTCCTGCTGAATGGGCTGTTGTTTCGTTGGCCCGGCCCGATAGAGCCTGCCCTTATTCCTTTCAAGTGGAAAAAAGCGCAGGCCGTTTGCCGACCTGCGCCTCGATTGAGAAAAGTTATTAATTGTACAGTTCGTGATTACTTCACGGCAATCTTTTTCTTACCGATGATGTAGATGCCTTTCTTCAGACCCTTTTGGGCTTCGGTGGCCTTGACGTTGCGCTTGAGGAGCTTGCCGTCGATGCTGTAGACATTTACCTTGTCGGTGGCTTTGGTAACGATGAACGGTTTCACTGCCGTTACTTGGTCTGCGGTTTCCAGAACGAGGTCGGCTTCGCCTTCTTCGTTGACAACCTTCTTCGGGTCGATATAGCCGTAACGTCCGCTGATGAATTGGTTGGCCGTGCTTGCAGCGAGCTTCCAGCTTGTGGTTGCGGCATCATAGTTGAAGATACCCATGCCCGGAGCTGCCACTGTCATGCCCTGCAAAGTACCGATGAGTCCGTTGGCAACGATGGCAGATGTGTCGGTAACGGTTGCCGGCAGGGCAAAGGAAATCGGTTTCAAATCTGTGTTGTTGCCGGCTTTGAAATCATTGACGGCAATGATGAAGGGTTCACCGGCTTCAAAGGAAGACTTCTCCTTCAGCTCGAGGCGGCTGCCTGCTTCCGTTGCTGTGAGGCTCTTCACGGCATAGGTCTTGACCTTGGCTCCGGTGAGGCCTTCGTTGATTTCTGCAAGTCCGTCAACGGCCCACGGAAGAACCATGGTGTTGAGGCTGTTGTCGAAATAGTAGGATATAGTTACCACGTCGTTTTCTACAGGTTTGAAGATAAACGACTGTTGCTCGCCTCCGTCATACGGATAGTTGAGAACCACTAAATTGGTCTTGTCCGTCTTGAGGCAGTCGAAGGGGTCTTCAACACCTACCTGCTGCATCTTGAATTTGCCGTTGCCATAATAATAGATGTTGTAAGGAGTCTTCTCGTGCGACATCAGCGGCGAGAGATTGGCACCCTGTCCGCGGTAAGCGCCAAAGTACTGTCCCGTACCCATGTTCTGGATGGCATAGCAACCGAATGCATCACCTGTTGGTTCCTGTCCTTCAATAGGTACGAGGCGCCAGATGGCATAGGGGTCGAAAGCGGGGTCGGCAGTTTCGGTTGGATAGCCGCCTAAGTGCAGCTGGTCGCCTGTCGATGTGCTGCCCAGGAAGATGGGCTGTCCCTGCGTATATTCGAGAGTCGATCCTCCGAAGATGTTGTACCATTTGCCGGGTTCAAGCTTACCCACATGCGTCATGAATGTCTTGAAGGCCTCTTTCAGCTGTGTCATGGCTTTGTTGATCTGCTCCTTGGTTGGACTGACAGGGCTTACACCGCTCTTGGCTTCGGTAACGGCATTGGCGAAAGCATTGATGGCGTCTTCGCTATCCACATAGCCCAAGCCGTAGTTATCAGTACTTACCACCGATTTGGCGATATAGCTTTCACGATAGGTCTTGGCCAGTGCTGCCAGTTCCGTGGTGTCGGCATAGAGAGCTTCCACGGCATTGATGGCTGCTTCGAACTTGTCGTTGAACTCAGAAGTCACCATTTCGTGTTTGCCCATCTTGTCGGCTACGTCGAGAATGGCCTTCATGGCATCGCAGGCATCCTTCATTCCTGGGATGTAGTTGTATTGGATGCGATCCTTGTCGAGGCTCGAGTACATCTGCCATTCACCTACATTCCATGTAATACCCGTGATTTCGGGGTTGGCAAATGTACGGTAGGTCTGTGTGCCTTCCATGGCAGTGTGCTTGATGACAAAGCGAACATACTTGAAGCTTTCACCGCTTTCGAGTTTCAGGTCGGGAGATGTATATCGTGCGCCTGCTTCAATGCCCGGAAAACCTTCGGTCAGCTCTTTCAGCAATGTCCATTTGTCTATGTCGGCCTGGTCGGTCGATGCCCCCAGATTATCGTCATTGGTCACATAGACTTCTATGTCGGTCGGGTTGTCGACAATGGCAGTTCCGGTACGCCCTATGTATTCAAACCAGAAGCTCTTGACGGGCTCGTTGAGTTTCACCTGCAGGTTGTGATAGCCTGTTCCGGTATGTATTGAGTTGGCTTCACCGTCCATCGTTGCAATCCATTCGTCGGCAGTGATGCCGGCATTTTGCATGGCGGTGTTCCATATGGAGTGGAAGTTGTTGTGATAATCGATTACTCCGTCTATCAGGTGCTCGAAGCTTGAATGGTTGTTGGGGCTGCTGTTGTTGCTGCTCAACTGGGCTGCATCGGTGATAAGTGTGATTTGAGAGCCCGAAACGGTATTGTAGAGCTTCTTTGCCTTTGTGGTCAGTCCGGCCAGTTTGCTATCGAACACGTCACGGTCAACGTAGAGGTCGTCGATGGCTTTGGCAGCTGCATTGATGGCCTCGATGTCTGCTTCCGTCACTGTCAGGTTGGCCATCTTCTCCTGTGCCTCGGCCACGAGCTTGTCGTAGGTGTCGCAGGCTTCTTTCATGCCGGCCACCTTGTAGTATTCCGACGTTTCGGCAGGTGTGCCATCATAAACCTGGAACTCGCTGAGATTGAAAGTTACACCTGTGATGGAGGGAACTTTGAATGCATCTTTGCGGAGTCCGCCGTCCATGGTGGACACATGCTTTATAACGAAGCGCAGATACTTGTAGCTGCCTTTAAGGTCGATGACGGGCGATTGGTAGGACACGGCATTGTCGTTGCCGGGGAATCCGTATGCTTCTTTGGTCATGTCGACGATTTCGGTCCATTGCAGCGAGTCTGCGGCTGCAGTGCTAGTAGCAAGATTGTCGTCGTTGGTGCCGTAGAGGGTGATGTGGGTGGGGTTGTCGTGCCAGCCGTTGGTGTTGTTGCGTCCGTTGAAGCGGAACTTCATCTTGCTGATTTCCTTGCCAAGGGATATCTGGAGGTTGTGCCAGCCGATACCTTCTTCAGTATTGTCATCTCCCATGATTGCATTCCACTCTGAGTGGAAAATGGTTCCGGTATTGCCATCGATGAGGTTGGCCAGGTTGCCATCCTGGGCTTTCGAGTTGCTGGCTATCTGGCCGGCCGAAGTGATGAGAGCCGTGTAGTCGTCGGCTTTCAGACGTGAAGCTGTGGAGTTTCCGATGGCTTTCTTCAGCCTGTCGGCGAGTATTTGCTTTGAACCTGCGGCCAGTAATCTGTCTATCAGCGCCTGATCGGTCACTTGGTTGAGATACCACGCTGAGCACGATCCTGCACCTGCACTCCAGGGCACGACATATCCGCTTGTGCCGGCACCGTTTTTATGTCCTTCGGTGTGATAGGATATAGGGTTGCTTTCGTTGGCAATGTTCCATTGGGCAGAATGCAGCAAGGTGAACGTCTGCGGTGTTTCCTGTGTTGCCGACATGGGGATGTGTACGCTTGTCCCTGCAACGGTGTTGATATATTTGCCACTTGCCGTGTTCTGTATGCTGAAGTTGCCGTCTGCGAGTTTCGTGACTTTAAAGAGTTGTAGTGCCGAGTTGCCGTTGAAGGCCTCCCATGTCAGTTCGTTGTCGTTGGTAGACATGGCCATTTCAGATCCTTGCAGCTTGAAGTTGGGGTAGGCATTGATGAAGTAGTAGTAACCGTCGCTTATTGGGTTGGCATGCTCGTGAATGGCGTTGTATGCATTGAGCAAGTCAGTGCGAAGTGTGATGTATTCGTCATCGGAGGCACTGCCTTCTATGGCGTTGAGGGCTTTCAGAGCAATGTCGTCATAGGCTGTTTTGTACTGGGAGAGTGCTTCAGCCGTGTAGTAACCGGGATTTGTTCCCTCGGGGAATGTGTCTCCGATGGCGTTGATGCTGTCTAAGCTGTTCTTCAGAAGCTGACGGTAGTCGGGGCGGTTTACTTCCACCTGTTTGTAGAGTGCGGCAA
>DJPH01000065.1 GCA_002439755.1 Prevotellaceae bacterium UBA6417
TTTCACTTAAGTAGGGACGACTCTGTAGGTTTCCTATTCTGAATGGAGTATGGGGCTGTGACGGCCTATCGGGTCTGGTCTTTTCGCAGTTGCCAGAAGGCTATGGCAGCGGCGGCAGCGACGTTGAGCGAATCAACACCATGGCTCATGGGTATGCGTGCCACGTAGTCGGCCTGGGCTATTGTTTCAGGCTTCAAGCCGTAGCCTTCGCTTCCCATGACGATGGCTAAACGTGGTTCTGCGGTTAAGGCTGCATGGGTTATAGGTACAGAATGTTCGGTAAGCGCCATGGCCACGGTGCGAAATCCTATTTTGTTGAGCGATGTCAGCGGAGTGTCGAGATAGGTCCAGGGGAGCAGGAAAACGGAACCCATGGACACGCGTACGGCTCTGCGGTTAAGCGGGTCGCACGAGGTGGGAGTGAGCAGGGCTGCATCGATGCCGAGTGCTGCCGCCGAACGAAAAATGAGGCCTATATTGGTGGAGTCTACAACGTTGTCGATAACGACAATGCGGCTGGCATTCTTGCAGGTTTCTTCAACAGACAGAGTGCGCGGCCGTCGCATGGCACACAATACGCCGCGCGTCAGTGTGTAGCCGGTGAGCGATGCCAGCAGAGTTCTTTCGCCGGTATAGACTGGGATGTCTTTGCATGTGTCAATGATATCGGAGGCATCTCCGTGTATGTGCTTTTCTTCACATAGCAGGGCCAGTGGCTCATAACCGGCTTGCAAGGCTGTGCGGATGACTTTGGGACTTTCTGCTATGAAGATGCCTTTATCCGGCTCTATGCGGCTGCGCAGTTGGGCTTCGGTAAGACCGCTGAACATTTCTGTGCCGGGATGCGTAAGCGAGGCGATTTTGACGATGGGCATGGGTGGGTGTATAGTTGGTTTTAAGGTTTGTGAAACTTTCTTGCCAGGAATTTTGTTGTGAGCAGGACGGCATATCTGTTGATGACGGCAAGGCAGGTGCCTGTTATGGCAAGTGCGAGCAGATGGAGTGGGGTATATATGTTGAAGAATGTAGTGAGTATGCTGATGGAAAAGGGAAGTGTTATTAGGGCTGTGATAAGTCCGGGCAGGTATATGCGCAATATGGCGGCGTGGACGATGTGAAGTATCAAATGAAGGGAAAAGGCTATGAACAGCGCAGACCATAGTTGCATGGATACGGACGGCAACAAGCCCGCGAGAATGAGTGTCGTGATGATGAGAATGATGAATGATTTTTCAATAGCGGCAAAAGTCAGAGTTGCGGTGGAAAGTTTTGGAAAGTGGCTTGTTGCCTGTAAAAGAGCGGGAACGCATGAGTGCGGTTTCTCTGGGCTTTTGGACATACGGCGTCGTAGGGCTACGGCTTCTTCTGTTTCATGTAGAAAGAAAAGAATCAGAAACGGAAAAGCAACGTATAAAACGGATAGTGGGCTCATGAATGGGTTGTTGAAAAACTGCAAGCAGAAGTGCGACGCGGATGCGTTGCCTCCTGCTTGCAGTTGGAATGTTGACAGATAGGCAAGAGGTGCCGGCTTATACCAGCCCTCTGCCGTGACAGTTCTTGAATTTCTTGCCGCTGCCGCAAGGACATGGATCATTGCGCCCCGGCATTTTTTCGGCAACATAAGGCTGCGCCTTTTGTTGCTCGCGTGTGTCGTGGTGTGCTGCTGCCTGTTGGGCCGGGTCGGCCATGTCGTTGCGCGATTCGCTGTATTGCGGACGTTTGGGCTGTGGCTCCGGTTCTGCTTCACGCACATCGGCTGCATCCTGCATAGGGATTTGTGCACGCATGAGGATGCTGGTGGTGCGGTTGTAGATTTTGCCAATCATCTGATCGAACAACTGTACGCTCTCAAGCTTAAAGATGACCAACGGGTCTTTCTGTTCGTAACTGGCGTTTTGTACCGAATGTTTCAAATCGTCGAGTTCGCGCAGGTTTTCCTTCCATTCATCGTCTATGATGTGAAGCAAAATGGACTTTTCGAACTCTTTGACGAGCGATCGGCACTCGGTTTCGTAACATTCCTTGAGGTTGCAAGTGATGTTGTAGAGACGCTTGCCATCGGTGATGGGCACGGCAATGTTTTCGTAGACTTCTCCTTCTTTTTCGAATACTTGGCTGATTACGGGCATTGCAACTTCACGCATTCGGTCTGTACGGCGCTTGAGTCCCTCCATGGCGGCGGCAAAGGCCTTTTCATGAAGTTCTTCGCGCTTGTTCCCTTCTTCAAATTCCTTCTGAGTGAACGGAGGCTCCATGGCCAATATCTTCAGAAACTCTTCTTTGCAGCCTTCCCAGTCGTGTTTGTCGATGATATCGACGCAACGGTCCCAAATCATGTTGCTGATATCCATGCCAATGCGTTCTCCCATCAGGGCGTGGCGGCGTTTTTCATAGATAACGGTGCGTTGCTTGTTCATCACGTCATCGTATTCGAGCAGATGCTTGCGGATGCCGAAGTTGTTCTCTTCGACTTTCTTTTGGGCGCGTTCGATGGACTTGTTGATAATGGGCGATTCGATTACTTCGCCTTCTTTTACGCCGAAACGGTCCATGACTTTGGCAATGCGCTCGCTGGCAAACAGACGCATCAGGTTGTCTTCCAAAGAAACAAAGAATACAGACGAACCGGGGTCGCCCTGGCGGCCTGCACGTCCGCGCAGCTGGCGGTCTACACGACGGCTTTCGTGGCGCTCGGTACCGATGATGGCCAAACCACCGGCTTTCTTGACTTCAGGCGAAAGCTTGATGTCAGTACCACGGCCGGCCATATTGGTGGCAATGGTAACGGTACTTGTCTGCCCGGCCTTGGCAACGATGTCGGCTTCCTTTTGATGAAGTTTTGCGTTCAATACATTGTGGGGTATCTTGCGCATTTGCAGCATCCTGCTCAAAGTTTCAGAAATTTCTACGCTGGTTGTTCCGACCAGAACGGGACGTCCCGCTTTTACCATCTTGTCTATTTCATCGATGACGGCATTGTATTTTTCGCGTTTCGTCTTGTAAACACGGTCGTTCATGTCTTTGCGTATAACGGGACGGTTGGTCGGGATCTCAACTACATCTAATTTGTAAATGTCCCATAATTCACCGGCTTCTGTTATAGCGGTACCCGTCATACCGGCCAATTTATGATACATGCGGAAGTAGTTCTGCAAGGTAATCGTAGCGAATGTCTGTGTCGCAGCTTCGACCTTGACATGCTCCTTGGCTTCGACAGCTTGATGCAGACCGTCACTCCAGCGACGACCTTCCATGATACGTCCCGTTTGTTCGTCTACAATTTTAACCTCGCCGTCGATAACAACATACTCATCGTCGCGGTTGAACATGGTATAAGCTTTGAGCAGTTGCAGGATGGTGTGGACACGCTCGCTTTTCACTGCATATTCTTGCAGGAATGCATCCTTTTTTTCTAAACGCTCCTCATCGGTGAGCGACTTGTCGTTTTCCAGCTGGGAAAGCTCGGTTGTTATATCTGGGAGAACGAAAAGCGTCGGGTTATTGACTTGCTTGGCCAACCATTCATTGCCCTTATCGGTAAGGTCTACACTCTTTAGCTTTTCATCAACGACAAAATAAAGAGGACTGGTGGCCTCGGGCATACGCTTATTGTTGTTCTCCATATAGATCTCTTCTGTATGGAGAAGGCCGGTCTTGATGCCGGGTTCGGAAAGGTATTTGATAAGTGCCTTGTTCTTTGGAAGAGCCTTATGGCTACGGAAGAGCTCAAGGAATCCCTGTTGCTGTTTTTCTTTATCGTCGGATTGTATCAGCTGCTTGGCTTCGGAAAGATAATTGGTGGCAAGCTTGCGTTGAACTTCATAGAGCTTTTCGATGAGCGGCTGATATTCTTCAAACATTTGGACATCGCCCTTTGGTACAGGACCGGATATAATTAACGGCGTACGGGCATCGTCAATCAATACGGAGTCGACTTCGTCGACGATGGCGTAATTGTGGGCGCGCTGTACAAGGTCTTTCGGACTGATGGCCATGTTGTCGCGCAAATAGTCAAAACCAAACTCGTTGTTTGTACCGAAAGTTATATCTGCACGGTAAGCTCGACGGCGTGCCTCGCTGTTGGGCTGATGCTTGTCGATGCAGTCTACACTCAGGCCGTTAAACATGTAAAGCGGCCCCATCCATTCCGAGTCGCGCTTTGCAAGATAATCATTGACAGTCACGACATGTACGCCATTTCCGGTGAGAGCGTTTAGGAATACAGGAAGAGTTGCGACCAAAGTCTTTCCTTCACCGGTTGCCATTTCGGCAATTTTTCCTTTATGGAGAACAACACCACCGAACAGCTGCACATCATAATGTACCATGTTCCATTCCATATCGTTTCCGCCGGCTATCCAGTGATTATGATAGATGGCTTTATCGCCTTCAATAGTAACAAAATCGTGCGTGGCGGCTAAAGCGCGATCAAAGTCGTTGGCAGTGACAATAACATCTTTTCCGCTGGCAAAGCGGCGTGCCGTACTCTTCATGATAGCGAAAGCATCATACATGATTTTGTCAAGTTCGTCTTCAAAGCGCTGGAGTACTTCTTTTTCCAATTTGTCAATATGGTTGAAGACGCTTTCGCGATCTTCTAATGGAAGAGTCTCTACTTTTTCCTTTAGCTTGTTTATCTCTTCGCGCAAATCATCGGCTGAATGCTGTACTTGCTGTTGTAATTCTTTCGTTTTGGCACGCAGTGCATCATTGTCTAATTTGTCAATGATTTCGTAGGCCTGCTTTATCTTCTCCACATGGGGTTGGATTTCTTTCATATCCCGGGTGGATTTGTTGCCAAACATTTTACTTAATATCTTGTTTATATCCATTGTTTCTTTTGTTTCTGATTTATAATATATGTGATGGTGTTTTTTTTAGTTGCTGAAACCGGTCAGTGCGGCTGTGGTGCAAGCATTTGGCGCGCGTATGCGCATTACTTGCGACAAGGTCGGTGCAATGCAGTCAGTGGTTACAGGAGTATCAATACTCTCGGCCGTTACGTTGGCACCGAGAAAGAAGATCGGAAACGGGAAGTAAGAGTCGCGTATCATGATATCTTCTTTAGTCTCTTCGTTTACCAAGTGCCATCCCGGTGCTACTTGAATGAGTATATCGCCTGAGCATTTTGGGTTATAGCTGTTGCGAATACGACTGATGCCCGGTGTCCAAGCTCCTAATAGTAGCCGTTGTGATGTATATACGTCTTTTACGCCGGCGGATTGTAGCAAAAGCTCTTGGCAACGTTCCAATACGTCAGCCATGCTGAGCTGTTTTGTTTCCAATAGCTTGTGGTTCAAGTATAGCTCGTCGCCGTAGATAGCTTCAATGTATTGTCCTTGGCCGTACAAGGCCATTAGATACATATTGAGTAGTCCGGATGTGCGGTTAATATAGAATGTTCCAGTCGGTACGCGATACTTTGCCAAGTCGGCCGTTTCGTTGTCGGTGTACCCTGTTGAGGTGACGACAAATAGGGCGTTGCCTGTCCCTACTTTGCTCTCAACGGCCTGGAACAAGCTTCCTAAGGCTTTGTCTAAGCGCAAGTATGTATCTTGCATTTCCATTGGAAATTCACTGACAGACTGGTGCTCATAGTTTCCTGCGTAGTAGGTGATTGAAAGGTAGTCGGTGATATTATCGTTTCCAATTCCGGAAGTATTGACGCACTCTGTAACAAATTTCGTTACATATTCATTGACAAGACCGCTAGTTGCGAATGCCGCGAAGCGATGGTCGCCTTTGAATTTGTACTTGAAGGGAGATTTCATGCCGCCAGAAAGGAAGTAACTGAAGTTGCCACTTAATTCTGACAAAGGCGTCCATTCATTATTGTCAAGGTAGTTGTTAAGATCGTTTTTGCGATCTGCAATAGAAACCCAGGAGGGAAGTGGCCCGTAATAGGAGGTGCTGCACCACCGTCCCGTTAGTGGGTTGATCCAAAAGGCACCGTCTGCGGCATGGCCTGCGCCTAATATGGCTGCGTCCCGAAAGGGGGAAATGGCGTATACGATAGCTTTTCCTTCTGTGCCGACTTTCAACTCATCTCCCAATGTCGAAACACTGAGGAATTTTGGTGATGATTTTTCTCCGGTCAGGTTTCCTTCGTATTGTGTGTCTTCAACACAAAACACCGGGCGTAGTGTCTTACGGTCGAGCCAAGTATCATTGACTATCCCGTGATTGTATGGTACGGTTCCAGTTGCAATCGTTGCTACGCATGCGGCGCGGTTAAGCCGGCTTTGCGGATATTCGGCATGTGTATATACGCGTCCTTCCTTTAAAAGGCGTTTGAATCCGTCCTGACCGTAAATAGGAAGAAATGCGTTCATGTAATCTGAGCGAAGGCGGTCAATGGTTATGTTTACAACCACTTTCGGAATAGATTGTATCTCTTGTGCTTCAACCGTAGCCAGTGCCATGGCTGCTATCAAGGGTGGAAGTATGTAATATATTCTTTTCATCCGATAGAATGTGATTGCTGTTTTTTTCTTTTCTTTTTGTATGTAGATGAACTAATTGCCAAATAGTTCCCGCTTCTGGTTAGCAGACAAAATGCCAACAGGATAGTTTCAATGTCAATTTTTTGTGGAATAAATGGAATGGCCATGATAAATAATAAGACCCACCAAAATGCAATAGTGTGATACCAACTTTTTGTACAATTCCTTTCGGCTTTTATTATATAGAAGAGAAATAAAAGTGGCAATGGGTTGAAGAGCAAAATCAGCCAGTTGCTGTTCACTGTGGGGTGAGCAGAGAAGAAAAATAAAAATGCGATGATACAGCCTGTAAGGCCTTGGCCAATTAATAAGATAAGGTCATATCCCCACAAGATTCTGCACGGGTGCCTGTGCTCCCATATGCAAATGCAAATTGTGAGCAGACACAGGAATATCGCACAAGTTTTCGGTGTCAATGGAAAACCTGTTTTTTGAATTGCAGGATGTTCGGTTACCAGTTCATTGCTGCTTGAAACCAAAGCTTCCATTTGACCGTTTATGCAAGTGCGTGCGGTGCTGATGTTTTGCTCTAAATAAAACGGAGCAAATTCTTGGGCTTCTCTTGATGCGCTTTTGTCAGCTTCAGCTCCCAATAGCAAATCTTGACTGAAGCGTGACCATGGATGTCCTTTGCAATACTCATGTACGATGTCGCGTAATGATTGTGTCTTTACCGGTAAGGTATAGATTATATTGCTATCTAAGCATGCTTCTATCTGATCTCTTACTTTGGTGGCGCAATTGTTATAGAAAAAGTTATATTGGTATGTCCGGTTTTCTGGTTCGCAATTGGCTATTAGCGCCTTAAAAAGGCGATGTGTTTCACCTTGGCTTAAATTGAGAACCATTTCTCTTACGCCTCGTCCCTGTTCTGCATAATATGCCAGAAATTCTGCTGTATAAGTGGCTCCTACTTCATATTGGCAATCGCCTTTTATGAAACGCCATACAAAGCCGGGTGTATTGAAAGAGAATAATCCGTAATTGAAAACATAGTCTTCATTTTTTGTGAAGTTTTGTATGCGAAGTGCCGTGTGTCCGTAATATTCGTATATATTCTGCCCTGGTGAGCAGGTCAGTAGGCTCGCCTTCAAGCTGTCGTTTGAGTTGCTTTCTGCATCGTCTGTTTTCCCAATGGCCGATACAGGAAGAAACATCAGTTCCAGAAACAGGAATATTGCCGATATAATATTGAAATGTAATCGTAGATACGGTTTCACTCTATGTCAGTGCTTGGCTTTGAATGTTTTTTTCGTGAATTCCTTGCCGTCTTTATGAATCACTCTGATAATAAGTTCGTTTTCTTTGGTTTCTGCCGAAATGATGCCCTTGTTTGAATTGACCAATACCGGGTATTGGCATGTGCTGTCGGGCTCATGGAAAGAATCGCGATGGTTGTGGCCGCTTAACATTACGTCAATGTTCATGCCGTTAAGTATCGGTGCCATTTTTTCTACACAATCCTGTGGCCCGTGCCAGTTATTCTTGTTGACACAGATGGGCATATGGCATATCACCACGCGGAATTTGGCGCTTTTATAATCTGGATCGTTTGCCAATGTCTTCAACCATTCAGCTTGTTGTGAGCGATATCCGTCATAATCCACTATACCGCTGTATTCAATGTCCGAATCCGGTTTGTCTTCGCCTGTGTCAAGCATGATAAAGTAAATCGGGCCTTGTCTTACGGTAAAGTACAGGTGTGGAATCTGTGGGCAGAAATAGTCTTGGAAATGAGTGGCAAATTCACCACGGGTCTCATGATTCCCTCTTGAGTAATAAGGGCTTTTTTCTTGGGCAAACAACTTTATGGATTCGTCCATGAAGCCTGTGAAAAAGTCTTCTGCCTTGTTCAAAACACTAATCATATCGCCATTGAAAAATACAAGATCTTTTTTCTTGTAATCGGCATAGTCCATGAGCGGTGTGATAAAATCTTTTTCACCATGGACATCGTTGAGAACTACAAAGGATGTTTCTGTCTTGTTGGGGTCAAGCGTTGTGAACTGCGGCGGTTTTTGGCTGTACACATTGCTGGCAGCAATGCAACCGTCGTAGTTGACATAGATGCCCTTGTGCGAAAGCACTTCTTGCGAGTAGATGCGGTAGCGATAGGTTGTTCCCGGCTGCAATCCTGTCAGTTTGACCGAATGAATCAAAGACGTATTTTTGACACCGTTTGTGCAGTCGAAAAATTTTTTCCTTTCTTTTGCGTAATAGTTGGTTCCATCATCAGGAGCCAGTTCCACCCATCCGATGCTTGGTTTGTCAGCCTCCCAAACTATTGTGGCTTCGGTCGCTGAAATATTCTGAAGATACGGGCCATGGATATTCTTGATTTGTGCGATAGAGCCTACGCTTACAGAAATGAACAGCAGCAAGGCAAGAACATAAGCCTTTGTCATGATATAAGGATTTTTAATTGCTGCAAAGTTGCGAACATATTCTTGAAATCCAGGTTGTTGGAGAAGTGTTCAATCTTATTGTTTGGGCCATCCTACCGGATGATTAACCATTAATATCTGGTTTTCCTTAAGTCCGAGTTCCTTGATAAGCTCTTCCTTGTTCATCGTTCCTCGCGGAACTGTGGCTAATCCGATGGCTGTGGCACTCAGACAAATGTTTTGCGAGACATAACCGGCATCCAATGCTCCGATTGTTTTATCGGGCGTTTTGAATTTTGTCTGGTCGCTTACAAGCACAAGGCAGACGGGCGCAGATTTAACAAAGCTTTGTGGGCCTGCAACTGCATAACGTAAATCTTTGGTTGTTATTGCTTCCAGACAATTAAGGCCGGGATTGTAGCGGTATGCTCCGTCTTTGCGGCATACGTAAACTACGATGTCTTGCATATTGAGGGCACTTGGTGCAGTGATGCGTTTTTCTTCGGGACGATTGTATCCGCAGGCAGCCCATAGCAGATTGCTCAAGATTTGAGCTGGAATGTCTTTATTCTCATTGTATTCCCTTACCGAATGTCTGTTTTGTAATGCTGTCATCAAGGACATCTTTACGGTTTTTATTCCGTTTGGCGCAGGCAGCTGTATCTTCCCTGATTGTGCGAGAACGTTGCTGCAAAGTATGGATGCAAAGACCAATAAGCTTATTTTTTTCGTCATCGTGGCAAATTGTTTTGTACTTTGGCAAAAGTACGAATTTTTACCGATGTATAGGCCTCATATTTGAAAAAATACTGTTTGCGAAAATGTTTTCTGTATAGTTTGCTGTGACATTGGAAAGGGTGGCGAAGCAAGAAACGGCCTATTTCCTTTCGAGTTTCATTATTTAATTGTAATTTTGCGCTGCTTTTAAGCGCCTGTGGCGAAATTGGTAGACGCGCCAGACTTAGGATCTGGTGACGCGAGTCTTGCAGGTTCGAGTCCTGTCAGGCGCACAAAAGACAAAAAATAGTCTTACGTTTTTTGTGGACGTGCAACGATTTCCTTTCGCTTGCCTTGTATGAAAGCAAAACAATTCCAAGAAATTATTGAAAGCTGGTACGCGTCAAATAAACGCGAATTGCCATGGCGCGATGTCGGTAACCCTTATCTCATATGGGTCAGCGAAATTATTTTGCAACAGACGCGTATCAATCAGGGCTACGACTATTATTTGCGTTTTACCGCCCGCTTTCCCGATGTTGCCGCTTTGGCTGCTGCGTCCGAAGACGAAGTACTTAAGGCGTGGGAGGGATTAGGCTATTATTCGCGTGCCCGAAACCTTCATGCTGCAGCGAAAAGCATTGTGGCGCATGGCGGATTTCCACGCACTTATGAAGAAGTAAGGTCTTTGAAAGGAATCGGCGACTATACGGCCGCTGCCATTTGCTCCTTTGCTTATGGCATGCCTGTTGCAACCATTGATGGAAACGTCTATCGCGTACTTTCACGGGTGTTTGGCATCGATGCTCCTATCGACACGACGCAAGGAAAACGCGAGTTTAAAGAACTTGCAGACTCCTTGCTTGATGTAGAACGTCCGGCCGACTATAATCAGGCTCTCATGGATTTCGGTGCCCTGCAATGTTGTCCGTCTTCGCCTCAGTGCATTTCTTGTCCGTTTCATGAATTTTGTGTTGCTTACAAAGGAGATTTGATCGATTTGCTGCCGGTAAAATCGAAAAAGGTTGCCTTAAAGCATCGTTTTTTTATCTACGTTTTAATAACGAAAGGTGGCAGCCTGCTCATTCATCGCAGAAGAAAGGGCGACATTTGGGCCGGTCTTTACGAGCCTTATCTGATAGAACGTGAACGGGCTGACGATACCGCTTTGCCCGATACGCCTTTCATAGAATATTGCTTGCAGATGGGAGCCTCCTTGAAGCTTTTGGCGCAAGATGTGAAACATGTGCTGACACATCGCGTCATACATGCCGCGTTCTATATGCTTGACCTGCCGGCAGACTCAAGTGCAGATTCATCGTGCCTTCCCGAGGGGTATTTTTTTGTGACCCGTGAAGATTTGAACCGTTATGCCTTTCCCGTTCTGACGACGAAATCTGTCGGTCATCTATTCCCTTTCTGATACCTGCAATCTGTATGCAAACGGTGAGGCCGCGATTTTAAACGCAAACGCGGCAAATAAGAAAAGGAACAAAGTAAATCAGGAGCGTTTACTTGTCAAACAAATCGAAAAAGTAGGTGAGCTTGCCCATGATGGAGCGATGGGCCGAACGTGCAAAGACATCCTTCTTGGAGTTGTTGTAGATATCGTTCAATCCGAAATAATAACGGCCTTCAAGGGTGAAATGGCCTATTGCGGTGCTCAGCTCAAGTCCCAATCCGCCGGTAAGCCCGTAGTCTATCTTGCGTTGTGGATCCATAGAGTATTGCTGGTAAACATTGTTGGGGCGGTCCGGGTTGCCGTCTTGGTTGAGTGTCCACGTATCGCTCTGCTTTGACGTGTTTCCCAAATTATAGGAAAATTGGGGCCCGGCCATAATGAAAAACGAAAGGCCACGCTTTTCGCGTCCCCAGGCCATACGTGCCAGTAATGGAATCTGTATGTAGCTTAGCTCGCGCTGGTAAGTGTCTTCCAGAGGCTGGCTGTTACTGTCGACGATGTCTTCTTTCCAGCCGAGACGCACGAAATTCAGTTCTACTTGCAAGGCACAAAGCGTCGAAAAATATTTTTCACAAGTATATCTCAATGCCACGCCCGCCATGGGGCAGACCAGTTGGCCTTGCTTGATGGTAGGGTCGAAATCGATAGAACTGAAAGTCATTCCGCCGCCGCCGCCGATGCTGAGGCGTGAGCGGTGTTCGCCTATTTGGGCAAACAGGCGAATTTGCGAAAAGAACAAAATCGTGATAGCAAGGCAGACAAACTTTTTCATATTCATGATGGAGGCATATCAGACTATAAACGATGTATGTCGATTTGGTGCGAAGGCTTGAAGCGCACAAACTGCATTTGGCGGTTAAACAAACCTCCCCATGTGCTGACCCTACGCATCTTGAAGTCATTTTGCAGACCCGAGAAGTTGAGATCCTGTACGGAAAAATTCTTTCCATAGCGTGAAAGTCCTTGAAAAAAGAACATGCCGCAGTCAAATCCGTAGATGGCCATTTTGGGCGTGGCATGCAGCATTTCCGCATTGAAGTTTTGGTGAAACTTGTTGCTGAAGTAGCGATAAGCTTCTGATGAATAGTCCAAAAAGAACGGGCTGTAGATGTAGGTGTCTGCCATATAGAAATCGTCTATTAAGGCCGAAGTATAGGAGAGCCATTCCGGGTATCCGAATAATTTGATTTTCATTTCCGGATGCTTTTGTATCACATTGCGTAAGACAGGGAAAAGCACATTCAGCGATTTCATGTCGGATGAAGAAAGAACCAAGACGTTGTCTTTTGTGGCATCGAGGCGCGAAAATAAAGCGTTTTCGGTTATTGGCAATTGCCCGAAACGCAACGAAGGAACTAATTGCTTGATGACAGGAACCATGCCGTCGGCAGTTTCTCCTGTTTCGAGTAAAACCACATTGGCTGCTCGGAAAGAAGCCTTGAAAAGGCGGGCTACTTCGGTTTGCTGGATGGAGTCGGGTGCATTCAGGACGAAAAGTCCGGGGTTGCCGAAGACTTCGGAACTTCGGCTGTAAAAAGGAACGACCATTGGAATCTTGTTGGCTTTGGATACCTGGCTGACGGCTTTTATCTGAGTAGGGTCTACCGGGCCGAATATGATATCGAGCATCGGGACTATGGGGCGAGCCAGAATGTTCTGTATATCTTCTGCGGTCTTGCCGGCGTCAAATGTATATACCTCAAAGGAAAGTCCGCTTTTTTTCAAGCTGTCAATCGACATCAGCAAACCGCGATAATAGTCCAAAGTACGTGCAGACAAGGCATTTTGTTCTTTTAAAGGCAATATCACACCGACTTTGATAACCGACAGTTTCTCGGATTCTTTTTTGGCTTGACGAAACAATTCCTCATTGGTCGGAATCACTTCGGTCTTGACCGGAACCGGTTCGTGGTGGAAAGGAATGCACAAGAGGCTTTTTTTCTTTAGTTTGTAATCGGGATTTTTGGTTTCGGGATTGGCCGCTTTCAATTCGTCTAAAGTGACACCGTATTTTTGGGCAATGCTGAAAAGGGTTTCCTTGCTTTTTACTTTGTGTATTTCGCGGCAATCAGAGCCTGCAAGTCCTTGTTTGTGGTCATTGACAGTTTCTTGTATGATTTTTTCTTCGACTTTTGCTGTTTCTGCCTTGGTGCTTTTGGGTATCAGGATGATGGTTCCGGCTTTGAAGTTGCCGGCACTCAAGCCGGGATTGGCCGCACAAATTGCTTCGGCATCCACATTGTACAGCTTGGTAAGTGCATAGAGCGTTTCGCCCTGTCTGATGGTATGCAGACGCTCACCTTCCTGCAAGGTCTGTACCAATACGGATTTCTGTTGTGCTATGGTAGTTTGCGGCAGCAGAGATCCTGCAAGTATCAGTAAAATAAAGCAAAACCGCATGAGATTTTTCATGATTATAGTCACTATGTTGTCGTTATGAGCCGCAAAAATACAAAAAAAAGAAGCCATATCGTGGGAAAAGTGTACTTTTGCAAAAAGTTTAAGAGAATATGAGCCATTTCAGACTGATTACAGCCATTCTGCTGGTAGCGTGTGCGGCAACAGGCTTAAAAGCTCAGGATTATCCCGATGCAGCGCCGCAGATGGTGATTGAAACGCCTGACGGGAATGAAGAAAATCAAACTTATTCGGGTTCGGCACCAATTATAGCGCATTTCACTTCAAACCCTGTAAATGTCGGAGATTACACAGCGCGATATGAGTGGCACGTATACAAAGCCGGTGAGCCCGACAACCCGTACCTTGTAAGATATGATCGTGATTTTGATTATACGTTCATGCAATCGGGCACATCTTACATAAAACTGTATATTACATTCTCGCTTCCCAATGATACGATACAATATGAATTGAACGACCCGTTTTCTGTAACGGCAAGCGAATCGGTCTTGAACGTTCCCAATGCCTTTTCGCCAAACGGCGATGGGCAAAATGATGTGTTCCGTGTGAAGGAAGACTATCGCAGCATCGTGGAATTTCATGGATACATTTTCAACCGTTGGGGCAAAAAGCTGTTTGAATGGAAAGACATCACGCAAGGATGGGATGGAAAGCACAACGGACGTGACGTGGCCGACGGGGTTTATTATTGCCGCATTGACGCAAAAGGTGCGGATGGCAGAATTTACAAGATAAGAAAGGCTGTAACTTTGCTTCGCGGTTATTTGAGCGAACAGGGTGATACGAGGATGATAGGAAATTAGACTTATGTCTGACAATAATGATATTTGTGTATGGGGAGCGAGGGAACATAATCTGAAAAACGTAAATGTAACCATTCCCCGAAACTCTCTTACGGTAATCACTGGATTAAGCGGCAGTGGAAAAAGCTCGCTTGCTTTTGATACTATCTTTGCTGAAGGGCAAAGGCGATATATTGATACATTTTCGGCGTATGCGCGCAATTTCTTGGATAGTGTGGAACGTCCGGACGTTGATAAAATATCAGGACTGAGTCCCGTTATAAGCATTGACCAGAAAACAACAAACCGCAACCCTCGTTCTACCGTTGGAACCGTAACGGAACTATATGATTTCCTTCGCCTTTTATATGCACGTATAGGAGAAGCCTATTCTTACGTGTCGGGGCAAAAAATGGTAAGGTATACGGAAGAACAGATATTGTCACTCCTGACAGACAAGTATAACGGGCACAAAGTGTATCTTTTGGCACCTGTAATAAGAAACCGGAAAGGACATTATCGGGAGCTTTTTGAAATGATTCGTAAGAAAGGCTTTTTATATGCGCGGATTGATGGAGAAATAAAAGAACTGACGAATGGCCTGAAAGTCGACCGATATAAAACCCATAACATTGAAATTGTGGTCGACAAGATGAAAATCGATTCGGTAGATAGTCATCGTCTTTCTAAAAGCATAGAAACCACATTCAAGCATGGCGATGGCCTGATGCAGGTCCTTGATGCTGATGACGGAACGCTTCGCTATTACAGCAAGCACCTTATGTGTCCTGTATCGGGGATATCGTATAAAGAGCCTTCGCCTCATGATTTTTCTTTCAACTCTGTGACCGGCGCTTGCCCGCGTTGTAAAGGGTTAGGCTACATAAATGTTATCGATGTAGACAAGGTGATTCCCGACAAAAACCTGTCAATCAGAAAGGGCGGCATTGCTCCATTGGGGAAATATACGAACTCGATGGTCTTTTGGGAAATCGAATCACTTCTTGATGCATATGGATATGATTTGGATACGCCTTTGAAAGAAATTTCACAAGAAGCATTGGATGAGATATTCAGTGGCAGCAAGCGTGATTTGCGTATAAAAGCTGCGTATACACATCAGACCAATGATTACTATGTAGAGTTTGACGGCCTTGTCAAATACATTCAGCAAATGTACGACCGGGAAATGACAGCCGCGGCAAAAAAATGGGCCGATCAGTTCAATAAAGTCGATACTTGTCCCGAGTGCCACGGTGCACGCCTTAACAAAGAAGCCTTGCACTTCCTTATTGACGGAAAGAATATCTACGAAGTTGCCTGCATGGACTTAAAAACATTGCATCAATGGATTGCCCGGTTGCCGCAACGTTTGAATGAAAAGCAACAAACGATCAGTTCGGAAATATTAAAGGAAATACAAAAGCGGCTGCAATTCCTTCTTGATGTGGGATTGGATTACTTGTCGCTTAACCGTACATCGGCCAGCCTTTCAGGTGGGGAAAGCCAGCGCATACGTCTGGCCACGCAAATAGGTTCGCAATTGGTGGAAGTCCTTTATATCCTCGATGAGCCGAGTATAGGGCTTCATCAGCGAGATAACATGAAACTCATCAACTCTCTCAAGAAATTGCGCGACATAGGAAATACTGTTGTCGTTGTGGAGCACGACAAAGATATGATGTTGAATGCAGATTACATCATAGACATGGGACCCCGTGCCGGACGCTTGGGCGGTGAGGTCGTTTATCAGGGAAATGTGCAAAACATGCTTGCGACCCATACTTTGACGGCCCGTTATCTCAACGGAGAGCTGAGCATGCCGCATTCCGACAAACGCCGTATTGGCAATGGGCACAAACTGAGGCTCGTAGGAGCACGTGGAAACAATCTTAAAAATGTAACTGTAGATTTTCCTCTTGCAACCCTGACCGTGGTTACAGGAGTTTCAGGTAGCGGAAAATCCACTCTCATTAATGGAACTTTGCTGCCAATCCTTTCGCAGCATTTTTATCGTTCGCAACAAGAGTCGTTGCCCTATGACCGCATAGAAGGCATCGAATATATCGACAAAGTGGTGAATGTAGACCAAAGTCCCATAGGCCGCATACCACGTTCTAATCCGGCAACCTATACAGCGGTATTTACCGATATAAGGAATCTGTTTGCGAGCTTGCCCGAAGCTGCCATTCGCGGATATTCTCCCGGCAGGTTTTCGTTCAATGTTGCCGGCGGACGCTGTCCGACCTGTAAGGGCAATGGCTATAAGACAATCGAGATGAATTTCTTGCCGAATGTAATGATCCCTTGTGAGACATGCCACGGCAAACGTTACAACAGAGAGACTCTTGAAGTGCGTTTTAAGGGAAAGAGCATTGCCGATGTGCTTGATATGACCGTCAATCAGGCTGTGGAGTTTTTCGACAAGGTGCCGAACATTTTGCGTAAGATTAAGGCTCTGCAAGATGTGGGCCTGGGCTATATCAAGCTCGGACAATCTTCGACGACGCTGTCGGGCGGTGAGAGCCAGCGAGTGAAGCTTGCAACCGAACTAAGTAAAAAAGATACAGGCCGCACCTTGTATTTGCTTGACGAACCTACAACTGGGCTTCATTTTGAAGATATACGTATTTTGATGGGCGTTCTTGCCAAACTTGTCGACAAAGGAAATACCGTAATTATCATTGAACACAATTTGGATGTAATAGAACAAGCCGACTATATCATAGATATGGGGCCTGATGGCGGTAGGAATGGTGGCGAAGTTGTCGTAACCGGAACGCCCGAGGAAGTGGCCAAGAGCAAAAAGGGATTTACTTCACAATATATCAATGTCTGATGAACCATTTATATGAAAATTGAAAAAACGAATGTGTGCAGGCTGCTTGATCAAGCGGGGATAAGCTATAAGACAGTGGCATATGCAGTAAACGAAGACGACTTGGGAGCAACGACGATTGCGTCTGAATTGGGTGAAGACATAGGACAGGTGTTTAAGACTATCGTCCTGACTGGCGATAAGACAAAATTCATTGTATGTGTGGTGCCCGGCAATCTGGAGGTCAATCTCAAATTGGCGGCAAAGGCAAGCGGAAACAAGAAATGCGAACCGTTGTTGCAAAGGCTGTTGCTGTCTACAACGGGCTACATACGAGGAGGCTGTTCGCCTATAGGAATGAAGAAGCATTTCCCCACCTTTATAGATAGGCGTGCGTTGAAATACAACCAGATATATGTCAGTGCCGGCAAACGGGGGTTGCAGATACAAATCGCGCCAAACGATTTGGCTTCCATGTCACAAGCACAATTCGTAGATATAGCGGCGGAGTAGGGAAGAGAAAGCGGTGTTTTTCAATGCGCTCCCCTTTTGTTCGGATTTTTATCCGTAACTTTGCCATTGATTTAGAACAGCATCATGTTTTATTGGAAAAAGAGAAAACACAACAATCCGTTTTATCTTGCCCGCAGAGCGGGCTTCATGCCCTGACGGGCTTACTGAACGTAATACAAATCTAAGCAGCTTCTTGCAGCCGTGTCACTAATCTTTTTCCAAACTCATACAATTCGTCTTACATATTCTCAAACAAATGAAAGTACTAAAATTCGGAGGAACCTCGGTTGGTTCTGTCAACGGTATACTTAATCTGAAAAAAATTGTCTTACAAGAAAAAGGCAATGTTATTGTCGTAGTCTCGGCTCTTCACAGCGTGACCGACAAGCTGGTACGTGCCACGAATATGGCGCGTGAAGGAAACGAAGACTATAGCAAGGAGGTTGATGATATTATAAGCATTCACCATAATTTGATTGCCGAGGTGATACATGGCGCAGACAGGCAAAAGGTCCTTGAGGATGAGCTTCAAGTCCTGTTTGCCGATTTACGCGGCATCCTGCATGGAGTATGTCTCATTAAAGATGTAACGCCTAAGATATGCGATGCCATCCTCAGTTATGGCGAACGCATGTCGTCTCGTCTGGTACAGGAACTTATCGAAGGCAGCAAGCTTTATGATTCGCGTAAATTCATAAAGACAGAGAAGAAAAACGGAAATATCACTGTCAATTATGACGAGACCAACCGTCGCGTCAAGGAAACATTCGTCTTGCACTCGGGGATTGCCATCTGTCCCGGATTCATTGCTTCAGATTGTAAAACCGATGTTACGACAACATTGGGACGCGGCGGATCCGACTATACAGCCTCTATCATAGCGGCGGCCATGGATGCCGATGCGTTGGAAATTTGGACAGATGTCGACGGATTCATGACGGCTGATCCAAGGATCATTGCTTCGGCTTATTCAATAGAGCAGCTGTCGTATGGCGAAGCCATGGAACTATCCAACTTTGGCGCAAAAGTAATCTATCCTCCTACTATCTATCCGGTAAGAAGGAAGAATATACCTATATATATAAAGAATACATTCCATCCCGAATTCAAGGGAACCGTCATCAACGATGGAGCATGCGATGGAAAAGCTTCGGTGAGAGGCCTTTCATCTATCAACAACACGTCAATCGTGAATGTTTCGGGTATGGCCATGGTTGGTGTGATAGGTGTAAACAGACGGATCTTCACAACTTTGGCCGAGAACGGCATCAGTGTCTTTATGGTTGCGCAAACAAGTTCGGAAACAAGTACGAGTATCTGTATGACACCCGAAGATGCAGAAAAAGCGTGCAAAGTGCTGAACGAAGAGTTCAAGAAAGAAATCAGTACGGGAGCCATGAACCCCATGCTGCGCATAGACGGGCTGAGTACCATAGCCATCGTCGGCGAACAGATGAGGCGTACAAGTGGAACGGCAGGCCGATTGTTCAGCGTGCTTGGCAGAAACGGCGTGAGCATCATAGCTTTGGCTCAGGGCGCTTCCGAAATGAATATCAGTGTCATTGTAGACCATAGTCAGCTGAGGAAGGCATTGAATGTCATTCACGACAGTTTTTTCCTGAGCGACTATCAGGTAGTCAACATTTTCCTTTGTGGTGTAGGTTCGGTGGGAGGCAGTCTGTTGCGGCAGATCAGGGAACAGCAGGCCATGCTGATGGAAAAGCGCAGGCTGAAGCTCAACATCGTCGGCATCTGCAACAGCCGGCATGCCATTTTTGACCGCGACGGCATCGATATCGACAATTACGAACAGCTTTTACAGCAAAGTCAGCCGAGCGACTGGCGAAGAATAAGAGATGAGGTGATAGGCATGAACCTCTATAATTCGGTTTTCGTCGATTGTACGGCCGGTGACGAGATAGCCGCTTTATACCTGAGCTTTCTTGATCATAACATTTCGGTAGTGGCAGCCAATAAGATAGCGGCTTCATCCCCTTATGACAATTATGAAAAGCTTAAACAGATGGCATTGAAGCGTGGCGTGAAGTTTTTGTATGAAACCAATGTCGGTGCAGGCCTTCCCATCATCAAGACCATCAACGACCTGTGTGCAAGCGGCGATGAAATTGTGGAAATACAGGCCGTCTTGAGTGGCACACTTAATTTCATCTTCAATAAATTGTCCAAAGAACATCCTTTGAGCGAAGTGATTCGAATGGCCAAAGAGGCAAAAATCAGTGAACCTGACCCGCGTGTTGACTTGTGCGGCAAGGACGTCTTGCGCAAATTGGTCATTCTGATCCGTGAGGCGGGCATCAAAATCAATCAAGAAGACGTTCGCCAGGAATTATTCATTCCCGAGAGCTATTTCCAGGGTTCTGTGAATGATTTCATGGAAAAAGTCAAGAATCTTGATGCCGAATTTGAAAAACGTCGCTTACGTATGGAACAAGAAGGCAAACACTTGCGCTACATAGCACGTTGGGCAAACGGAGAGGCTACCGTTTCGTTGTGCGAAGTGGGAAAAGACCATCCTTTTTATGAATTGGCCGATTCAAACAATGTAGTACTTCTAACCACCAAGCGCTACAATCGCTATCCCATGATTATCCAGGGATATGGGGCAGGCAAGGAAGTGACTGCCGCCGGCGTGTTTGCCGACATCATGAGAGTGGCTAATATATAGATGCCCTCCAAACGCGGAGGCTGCAAACCGGCAGACTTAAAAAAGCGCAGGTCGTTTAATGACCTGCGCTTTTTTAAGGTACAATGCCGAATATTCTGCCATATCAAACAATACAGCAGCTTAGAAGCAGCTGAAAATAAAAGCAAGACTATCAAACCAACGTAAGCAATACAAGAGAAGCTCAAAAAACGTTAGTAAAGTGTCTGTTTCGTGACAAAACGAATCGTTTATTTTTCTTTAACATATAAATCGGGGGGGGTAATATGACAATAACAAAACAATAACGTTATCTTTGCAATGTATTGTTTCGCCGAAATGAACACGGCATTAAAAAATGAAGACAACCATTTTATTAACAATAAAGCGTATGACAAAAAAAATCTTTTACTTGTTGACACTGCTTATGTGCAGCGTCTTATGGAATCCCGCAAGCGGAGAAACGTATTGGACGTTCGACCGCAACGCAGGACTGGTCACTAATGCTGACGACAATGACCCTGAACTCTGTCAGTTCTCCTGTGACTTCAAAGCAGGAACGAACGGATCGAGTGCCGAAGGAAGTTATGCCAATCTGATTGACGGAACAGGTGCAACGTTTTTCACTTCTGCGTGGAACGGCACACCACCCGCACCTGACAACCACCCCCACTGGCTGCAGGTTGACTTGAGAGACCTGCCGCAGCAACACATCATCTTCACCATGGGCAGACGTGCCGATGTCTACGGACAAAGCAACCGCCCTATAGAAATGGTGCTGTATGCCTCTAACGACAACGAGCAGTGGATCGAAATTGATACGATTAAGGACATGCCCACAGCTGAAGTCATATACGACTACACATCCGACATGATTGACCTCGGCGGCACCTACCGTTATCTTCGTTTTGCCGTAACCAAGACAAACGGTGGCGGTTACGTCGGCAAATATCCCTATTTTGCCATTGGAGAGTTCCAAGTGTATAAGGCCTTCGAGAGCAATTCTCCTCTCATCTCGTTGGAACGAACCTATCAGAAAATCAAAATCAAACGCGAGTCGCTCAAGGCAGGAACCAATCCCGGATTTGTCGATTCGGCAAAACTTGAAGAGCTGATTCGCGCCCTCGACAAGGCCGATCTTGACATTACCGAAGCCAATGAAAGTTCTGCAGCGGCTACCGAAAAGGCACTTCTCGACGCCTACAACGCAGTCGAAGCATCAATCG